>DATHNR010000216.1:0-2905 GCA_035485835.1 Puia sp. | reverse complement strand
ATACCGTCCTCTCTTGAGATCACTATGACCTGTAGCAACCTGGGTATGCCAGTTACCAGTTTGATTGAGGACAAACCAGATTGGGCATTTGACGGAGCTGATGAAGTTGACCCGAACCGCAGCCTGATAAAAGGTAGGGGTGGCGCTTTATTTAAAGAAAAATTATTGATCCGCTCAAGTCTGAAAAATTACATCCTGGTTGATGAAAGCAAATTGGTTGAAAAACTGGGCTCAAAATTTCCTGTTCCCATTGAAGTTTTCCCGGGAGCGCTTGTCTATGTGGAATCAGCATTACGTGATCTCGGTATTAAAGATATTACGCTGCGTGCAGCAAAAGGCAAAGACGGACCAATTATAACAGAAAACGGCAATTTTCTGCTGGATGCCCGGTTTGACCATATCCCATCAGATACAGAGCAAAAGATAAAATCTATTACCGGAGTAATTGAAAGTGGGCTTTTCATCAATTATGATGTAGAAATAATGGTGGCAGAATGAAACAGGATCAAAGCGACATTTGCACGTCGGACAGATCATTATAAATAGTTTCATATGAAAAGTCTTTTGAAAGGAACCGGCTCGTATCATAAGCTACTCCTATCCTTAATGCTTTTAATCCTGAAACACCCTGCAGGTCTTCAACTTCAAAATGCTCGATCGAGTCAGTTAAAATACCTACTGACTGAAGCATCTGTATATAGCGATTATATTCAACTTCCTCTTCAGTTTTCGAATATACTATAGTTATTGCGCCTTCAGCAGTTATACGTTCATTAGTACCTTTTATATTAGCCTTATCTATACGTTTTTTAATAACCTCATACCTGATATTATAGGCCCCATCAATGTCAAAATGCTTTTCGTCCATTCTGAAACGAACAGCAATTGGCGCGCTAAAAACTAAGATCAACGAAGTGACACCCAAATGCAAAGGCAATATTTCCTTCAGCCGGTATTGTTCAATCTCCATTTCGGCAGTAACCAGCAGCTGCCATAAACGCAAACGTTCCAGATCTGCATTATCAAAATTCCCTCCAGGGGATATGGAATTACCTATATACAGATTATGTTCTACTCCATCAGTTTTAAACCGTTCATAATAATGAGGGAAATATTGCTGAACCTCGGCTTGTCTTTCATCCAATATGCTGATCAGTTTTTCATTTACTAAAGACAATGTTTTCTCATAGTCCCGGCGATTGGCATAAAAATAGCCAGTTTCAGAATCTGTATTTTTAAAATAGGCCTCAATGTCTTCAGCAATCGATCCTAGTACATTCGCTTGTTTAAGTAAAGGATAAATGAAAATCTCCAGGTAATGTTGGATATTTTGTTCAGTATCTGCTTTGATTCCTGTTGTTAATTCATCTATAAACACATTCAGGTCGGCCAGATTCTGCTCGGCACCATCAATAATATTATCCTGATTCAATGGCTCCAGTAATAAAATAAGCTGACTCACCTGGTTTTTCAGGTCGTTCTTAACACTTAAATTTCTGGTTATAGACGAATTCTTGATATCTACCTCACCATACAGCGGATACACGTTTTTAAATGTAATTTCTTTTAAAGTATAGGCTAGCCCTAAATTGACGTTGTAAATATAGTTTTTAGCTTCCCGTCTGAATTTCCAGTTCACACTCGGATGTAAAGTAGTATAATTTTTCTGAATCACAGCATCCACCCTATTTTGAAACTCAGTGATCTTACGGTCAATGGTATCTGCTAAGAACGGCATCACGATTTCCAATTTATTCGCGTTCACACTATTGAGTTCGTATGCCCTTGGTGAGACCAATTCCAATATACCGAGTAGCGTCCCCTGCTTAATAATAGGTGCCAGAATAAGGCTTTCTATGTTTTGTGATTTTAATTGTACTGCTACAATATTGTCCGGGTCATTGGCAACATATTCAGAAAGATTAGAAATAGCAAAATAATCATGCTGATTGATCAGATTTTGGTAGGAGGCTTTTGAGAGTACTTTATGGCATTCATTCTCATTTTTATCCGCCAAAAGAAAGCTCTGAAACTCTTGACCGAAAATGCTACTGCTGAATTTGCCTTCACTTTTATCAAATTTAGTAAACCCCGCTCTTAAATCCGGTATCATGTAAATAGACCTGAAAACTGAATTCATTGTATCCTGTATATCAGATCCAATAGTATTTGACAGTAGACTCGCTTTCAATATGGCTACTGCATTTTCAATAGTAGCATCAAATAAACTGATAAGGCCAAATCCTTTCAATATCCAGCTTTCCGGAGGGAATTTTTCCTTCCATAAATCCAGGTCATCATAATTATCAATCAGTAGTTTTATATCATTCTCTGATAATTTGATGGAACGGTCTGTAGGAATGATCTCCAGAAAATCTGCGTTATACAAAATACGATAATGTTTTATAATACCGTCAGCAGTCGGGATGTCGTAAAAAAGTGGTTTATTAAAACCAAGTTGGGTGTTATAAAACTCATTTAAGATCATACAACAGCTTAAAATATAAAACTGGTGATCATTAAAATCCCGGATGTTGATGTCAAATGATGGACCAGCAGCCTTTAAAATATTCCGAAACCTTTCTGTATAATTAAATATCAAACCCTGGTATGGGATGCTTACTGCCTTTATTTCATTTGTAGTAAGCGAAGGCGGGAATAATTCAACTAAAAGACGTGAGATCAGACCTTCATTATCTTTTATCTGTGAAATATCTGTGATACCATCTCTTAATTCAGGATGAGCTTCTATGCCAGCTAATAATCCATTTCTGTCGGCAGGCGTACTACTTTCTAATCTTTCAATTATTTTATGAAATGAAAGCCTGACCTGAAAAGGATTATCAAAAAATTGCGGAAGAAGCATATTATAAAAGTTCTATCCTATCAAAGTTAAATAAAATTA
>DATHNR010000215.1:0-2354 GCA_035485835.1 Puia sp. | reverse complement strand
CATTCTCCGGGCCGGGTTTAATGGTGGCCGTGGGTTATGTTGATCCGGGCAATTGGGCCACAGATATTGCAGGAGGCGCGCAATTCGGTTACACACTCTTATCGGTCATCCTGATTTCCAATTTTTTTGCGATCATCCTGCAGTACCTCGCCCTGAAACTCGGAATAGTAACAGAGCGTGACCTGGCACAGGCCTGCCGGGATCATTACAGCCCTACTGTAAGTTTTTTCTTATGGGTCCTTTGTGAAATTGCCATAGCAGCCTGCGATCTGGCTGAAGTCATCGGATCTGCCTTAGCACTGAATCTTTTATTCCATATCCCGCTAACATGGGGCGTGGCGATCACAGCACTGGATGTGCTGGTGATTCTTTTCTTTCAATACAAGGGATTCCGGTTAATTGAAAGTATTGTGGCTTCTCTCATTTTTATTATCCTTGCCTGTTTTACTTATGAAATTCTGGCATCGCATCCTGATTTTATTCCCATTTTAAAAGGTCTTATTCCCCGCCAGCAAATTGTTATAAATCCTTCCATGCTCTATATAGCTATTGGAATACTTGGGGCTACTGTTATGCCCCATAATTTATATCTCCATTCCAGCATTGTCCAAACGCGTAATTATGAAAGAAATGAGACAGGTAAGAAAATGGCAATAAAATTTGCAACGATCGACAGTACTGTTGCCTTATTGTTTGCTTTTTTTATCAATGCAGCCATACTGATAGTCGCCGGTGCCGCTTTTCATACAACCGGTCACCAGGGCGTAGCAGATATTATGGAAGCGCATAAATTATTAACTCCGGTGTTGGGCGCTACGCTTGCCAGCGTGTTATTTGCAGTGGCTTTATTAGCTTCCGGTCAGAACTCCACCCTGACGGGTACATTAGCCGGTCAGATCGTGATGGAAGGATTTCTGAATATAAGATTAAGTCCATGGCTTCGAAGATTAATAACCCGTGCCATCGCGATCATTCCTGCATTTATCGTTACGGTTATTTATGGGGAAAAAGGCATCGCAAGTCTTTTATTACTGAGCCAGGTAATTCTTTCCATGCAACTCAGTTTTGCTGTCATTCCTCTGATCATATTTACCAACGACTCTTTAAAAATGGGGTCTTTTGTAAATCGTATGCCAACCAGAATAATTGCATGGGTCATTGCATTCATCATCCTGGGTTTGAATCTTTACCTTCTTTATAAAACCATTTTTTAATATCTGTTGACGCTTCCAGGGTGCTGGAGGGTCCATGTTTTATACAGATATTATTTAAGCGTAAAACTCCCTTTCGGAAAATAAAATATTGTTTTCTTTCCGCTTCCGCTGGTATACATCATTTTACTAAAACTGCCGGCTTTGCCTATATAAGTGATCCTGTCCCCCTCTTTCATTTTTCCTGAATCAAAATATGATCCAAGCGGGCATTTATTCAGATTATCACCAACATCATAAGTATAAGAAGAAAAACAAACCATCTTCTTCGTAGTAATATTCGGGTATTCATAACCGAATATTTTATATTCTGCTTTGGGATTTGAAGTAACAAAGAATTCTTTCGTTTTCTTGTCTACATGCGCCACTGTGGTTGCGGCATTTTGCGATAACGCAGCGGATGAAATACCAAGAAATAAAAAAAAGGTGAGTATTTTTTTCATAGAAGCTAAATAAAAAGGGGCCGTTAAATTAACGTTGAATATTATGCAAGACATATGCCAAAGAGTGCTATCCTAATCAGGATCTTTTGCATTCCCGGGTTTATATAATTTATCGTCGAAGAAATACTTGGATTCTTAGCGGAATTTACTATTGTTTTTAATCCCGATCCACAATAATAAACCCGCAATTGACAATAGCAGGGCAACCTTCCATAATGGAAATACAGATTTTGTTTTAATAATTTCTGTTTTACCTGTGAGAATGGGAGAAGCCCAGTAATATGGCAGCCCTTTCACTTTAGATCCTTCTTTTATAAATTTCAGTTTTGCCTGCTGAAGCGCTTCGTCCGTCGCCAAACCATTTGAAAGAAACTCATAAAATAATTCTGTGATCCTGTAAGTGGATTCGTTATCCACGGACCAGAGATTACTGATGGTAGCCGGAATTCCGAGACCTGCAAATTCCCTGCTAAAACTGAAAACGCCTTCTCCTTTATAATCCCTGCCGAGCGCTGTTTCACAGGCGGATAATACAACCAGGCGGGCTGCAGGCTTTTCTTTTGAAAACAGTTCTGATAAATCCATGGAAGAATCAGAAAAATAAATGAAAGGTTTTCCATCTGAGCTTTTATAGGATGCATGAGAATATAACTGTACAATTTTATAATCAGGAAAATTCAATAGAAAATTCCCTTTTGAA
>DATHNR010000214.1:0-6509 GCA_035485835.1 Puia sp. | reverse complement strand
CTGCAAAGATAAGGTCTAAATAGTTTCTGCAAAATAAATTCCCTGTATATTTGCAGCTCGAAAAATTGACTCCGTAGCTCAGTTGGTAGAGCAAAAGACTCTTAATCTTTGGGTCCTCGGTTCGAGCCCGAGCGGGGTCACAATCTAAACGTAAAACAGGACTGGGGGACGGTTCTGGGGGACGATTGAAAAATTGATCAAGTGAAACCACCTAAATTTTGGGTGGTTTTTTATTCGCTTCAGCCTAGTAACCCAATAATATGCACATCCTCCTTCGAACTCTTTTTCACTAGATTCTTGACATTTTAGAAGTTAGCTTTAGAAAATTCGGATTGAAGAATGTTTAATTGGTGAACATGAAATTTAATTTGACATGTTGCATGATATGCATGGGATACTTCTGCGCAGGTTGTAATTGATTATAGGGGAACATTTGAAATAATGATAACCTATGTTAAGCGAAGTCAGTTGGCGCTATTTATTAGTTCAAGGGCTTTGTTCTTTACTGAATCAGTAGCATTTTGAAGGTCTTCAGCAGAAGGACTTATTATTATATCAGGAATGATCCCTATTCCTACGAATTCTTTTCCGTCCGGATAAGTTTCTCTTTTCCCGCAAACGCGTGCGGATCCTCCACCAGGTAAATCAAAACCAACTGGCTCACCGGTACTGCCTCCTGTAAGTTGGCCAATCATCTTTCCACGTTTCATAAACTTAAAAGTAGCTGCGAAATCTTCAGCTGCTGAAAATGTGCGCGCTCCTACCAGTAGCACCACAGGTTTGGAATAGTATCGCTTCTCATCTGGTTCTATAATTTCAGATGGATCATTATACCAGTATACTTCCCAGCCTGGTCTGGAAATATATTTCAGCATTTTTGCAGGACTTGTTGTAAATGGTATATCTGTTATTCTCCTTAAAATTTGTATGCCAATACCGCTGTTCCCACCTCCATTATTTCTGATGTCAATGATCAAGCCCTTTGTTTGTATTATCGAGGTAAAAAGAGAATCAAATTGTTTTACTATTTTCCAATCTTCAAAATTATTAATTGTCAGATATCCCACATTTCCGATTGTCTGATATTCAATAGCAGCTTCTGCTTTAATATCCCTATAACCGGTCTTGGAAATCAACATCGTGAATACTTTGCCATTACGATCTTTTAGTTCCAGCGAAACAGGTTTGTAGGCTGAACCAGAAAGTAGGAAGTATGAAAATTCCCTAATATCCAGATCCTGGCGAGTAGAACCGGATAGATATGGCGCTACATATTTTTCAGCATAACTGAGTACCGGCTCTGAGTCAATTTTTAATATTTCCATACCAGGAACAATTCCTTCTTTTCTCAAGCTGTCACTAAATACTGACTTAACAAAAACTTTGCCCTGGATCAGTTCAGTTCGCAATGGTGGCCTGGCATTAAATTCACTATTTAATTCCTTTGGCAGATAGACATTGGTATGTCCATCTTTCAATTGTGCATAAAAAGTTTGCAAGACTCTATAATATTCAGCAGTTGTTCTTGCTGCTCTGATTCTTGGTAAATAATCGAGATAAGACTGATTCCAGTCAATATTCAAGCGATCAAAGTATACAAAATTATATTTAGCCTGGGACCAGAGCAAAGTCAATCCACCTATTTTTTCATCGTCTGTCAGTTCCTGCTTATAGGGGGTCTTAAATGCTGTGCCTCTGTATAGGTCTTCCTGTTTTTTGAACTTATCCCCCAATTTGATAAACCTTGGATTTGATTGGAGATTTATAAAAGCTGAATCCTGTTGAATAAGCTGGAAATACATATTTGTGACACCACCGCCTTCATACATTTTTTCTAGATAGCATATCGACGAATCATTTTGTCCATCGATCGCATACGCTTTAGCAATATCAATCGATACATCTTCCTTCCGAGCTGCCAGGTATATATTCCCTTCACCAAGCTCATTGATATGATTATTTTGCAAAAATTCTAAGGCACTTTTCAAAATAGCTATACCATCAGCAATATCTGACTTAGTGGCATGATCTTTTCCCCACTTTTTTACTGCTTTAGATCTCAAATGCTGGGCTGAATCGTAAGCCTGTTGCGCGTCAATATTTTGCGCTATTGATGAAAGGGAAATAAAAGAAATACAAATAAAAAGCGAAAGGAGCAAGCTATATTTCATTCAATTTATTTTCGAAGTTCACAAACATTGGGATCATAAAATTGTAAAAAACGGACAGTCCTTACTCGAGTCCAATTAACACATCCTGTTTAACATTAAAAATGATGTCTCTTATTTGCCTGGGGGTTTTTTCAGTAAAAAAATGGAAGTCTTTTATAAAATGACTCTGGTCATAATAGTTACTATCATATCCAATAGAAGTTAGATGACTTGCTCGATTTTCGTTCAAGCTGTCCAGCGCTTTCCTGAATCTAACAATCCGGATATAATCCTTTGGAGTAAGATCGAAATAACTTACAAAAGACCGAACTATTTTTTTCTCAGAGCTACGCATGTAATCGGATAATTTTCGTAGTGTAATCTGTCCTGAGTAAAAGTGGATATAGTTTAGAGATTCTTCAAGAAAGTCCAGCTTGGGAGTTATAATTCTTGCCAGCAGAAAATTTTCTATAAGTTGCCCCCTTTTTTGAAAAGAAGAAGAATTAAAAACAAATTCAAAGAATATTTTACCGTCTTTCCCAAATGCTTCACTGAGAATGTCCTCATTGAAGACGTAAGTTTTGACATTAAACTTAAAAAAGTGATAATAACCTAAAGGCGTAAAATCAATACATATTTCATCCAGACTCCCTGCTGCGTAGAATTTGTGCGGAACCAGATACATGCCTGATAAGTAAGAATGAATGCCGGGTTTATTCTTCACGTATTTTATTCCATCATCCCGAAAACAAAGTGATTTTTCTTTAATAATACCCAGACAGATATTTGTATTTGCATAAGAAGTAATGTATCTCGAATACGATTTGTCGGAAGAATAATTGAAGAGAATGTATTGAATATATTTAGATAAAAGGGGAGAAGTGATTTTGTATGTATCAAACATCATTTCTGTACCCATTTGAGGTCTGGTTAAATGAATTGGTAAAGCTAACTATTAGAGTTTATATTAATCTCATAATGACTCAAAAAACGTTTCCAAACTTATTAGTACTTGTAGAAGGGGTTCCAACCGACCGGTGTTTTAAAGTTCCTTGAACACGATACCCCAGGTAAGTACACGACATCTTGAGGTAAACATATATACTAAGGGTAAACTGAAGTAATCAAGACTTAATCTTACAATCATTAAAACATGCAAATAAATAATTTAATAAGTTACAATAGACTTCCGCTTGAATAGCGAGGATCAGTCTGTTCGCAAACTCTTTACAGGATTAACAATTGCTGCTTTTACAGACTCATAACTCACCGTTATCCATGCTATCGCCAATGCCCCTAATGAGGTTATCAGAAAAATAAACCAACCAACATTTACACGATAAGCGAAACTGCTGAGCCACTTATTGATGGCAAACCATGCAATGGGTATCGCGATTATAATGGCAATTAATATAAGTCTTGTAAACCCTGTTGACAATAAATACACGACATTGAACACGGATGCTCCCAATACTTTTCTTACGCCTATTTCCCGGGTCCGCTGTTCAGCCATAAATGCCGACAATCCGTATAAACCCATACAGGAAATAAATATGGCTATCATCGCAAATGCATTAAACAGGCTGCCCATTTGTTGCTCGCCTTTGTATAAATTATTAATGTCCTGGTCAACAAAACCATAGGAGAAAGGGAAAGCAGGATTAAGCTCTTTGTTTATTTTTTCCAATGCCTGAATAGCGGCTTCAGTTTTTCCGGGTTGGGTACGCAATATCAAAATTCCATCATTCCATTTATTATAAGCAAGTATCATAGGTTCAATAGCTGTTTGCGCCGGTTTATAATTAAAATCTTTTACTACACCGACTATGATTCCTTTGTTGCCCTGAAACGTAAGCGATTTACCAATTGCAGTTGCGGGGGTCATCCCCATAATTTTTGCCGCTTTTTCATTAATCATATAATTACCTGAGTCAGCAAATGCAGTAGCAGATAAAGTCCTTCCGGCTGCCATCTTCATTTCCATCACTTCGGAGAAACCATCAGTCACCCATGCTTTTGTAAACCTGGTATTTTTATCTGCCGGGGTGCTTCCGTCCCATTCCACGCCGTAAGTGTCGCTGCCCAAATTGGCTATCGGGTCGCTGATTGTGGTAAAGTTTGCAGTAAGCGGGTTTGTTTTGAGTTCCGCTCTCAATGCCGGTTGCTTGTCCCCCAATTCGCCGGTCATCTGCATATACAACAGGTTCGATTTATTATACCCGATATTCCTGTTCTTAATATAATTTAGTTGTCTGTATACCACAACTGTCCCTGCGAGTAATACGATGGAAACAACGAATTGCACGACCACTAACCCATTCCGGAAAAATAAATTACCCCCCATCATTTTCATATTTCCTTTCAGCACCTGCACCGGCCTAAAGCCGGACAGGAACAAGGCAGGATAGCTGCCGGAGACAAGTCCCGTAAATAATGCAATGCCCAGCAGCAATGCTATTAATTTTCCATCCAGTAATCGTATAGAAAGTTCCTTGCCCGCCAGGTTATTAAAAACAGGCAGCAAGAGGTATACCATACAAACAGCAATCAGCAAGGCAATAAAAGAAATGAATAATGACTCGCCGAGGAATTGACCGATCAGTTGCTTGCGGCCCGCGCCTACGACCTTGCGCAGGCCCACTTCTTTTGCACGGCGGGCAGACCTTGCGGTGGCCAGGTTCATAAAATTGATACAGGCCACTCCCAGAATAAACAACGCCACTACAAAAAATATGTTTACATACAGGATATTGCCCTGGCCGGGCAAAGCGGAATGGTAATCGGAGCGCAGGTGAATATCAGTTAATGCCTGCAGTTTCATAATGGGTGGATTATCTTTTACATGTTCTTCAAAAATTTTAGTTATCTGCCTGTTAAGCCCTGCTAAGGAAACCGGCGTAACCTTGAAATTTTCATCGAGTTGTACATAGTCATAGAAATCATAACTGGGCCAGATATTATCCCGCAAACGCCAGTCCGATTGTGCAATGGCGGACATCGGCATAATAAAATCAAATTGCAGATGAGAGTTTGCCGGAATATTTTTGAGCACGCCGGTAACCACCAGATTGTCTTTGTTATCCCTTTTTAAAATTTTCCCGACCGCATCTTCACTGCCAAAATATTTCTTCGCCATATCCTCCGTAATTAAAACAGCATCGGGCCTTGTTAATGCGGTTTCGGCATTTCCATTTATCAGGGGAAATGAAAATACCTGCAACAAAGTGGAATCGGCATAGAAGACGGCTTTTTCTTCAAACCTTTTTGTGCCGCTTTCAAAAACGGTTGTCGCAGGCTGGACAAATAAGAGGCGGACAAAGTTTTTTATAGCGGGAATTTTTGCTTTCAGTTCAGGGACCATGGGCCCGGAATTAGTTGCACCACCAGCAGAAACGCGGTAGATCGAATTGGCGTTTTTATTGAATTTGTCGTAACTCAGTTCATTCTGCACCCATAGCAAAATGAAAATGCTGCAGGCCATGCCAATGGCCAGCCCTGAAATATTGATTGCAGCAAAGGCCTTGTGCCGGACGATATTTCTAAACGCGATTTTGAAATAATTTTTAAACATGCGCGTATGATATTTTTGAAATCAGTACTATATCGGCTATCAATCGATGAAAATTCGTGCCAATTGCTTAATGTTTTGACAATAAGCATTTTAAGCTTTTCCGGGTTGGCCTACAGTTCGAAAACGTTACAGAAGCTGTGCGTTTTTGTCGAGAATTGACTAGTCCTAATACCTTACAATTAATTTTAAATTATTCGCTTCACATTAATTAAAGTAAGGTTGCATCTCTTTTACCGAAGGAACAATGTTGATGTAAAATGCAACAATGGGTTTACTTGCGTTATCATCTTGATTATAATTTCCCCCGGTAAAAACCACCAATATATCCATAGACCTCCAAAAAAATATAAACTGTCCGCCATTGCCAGTTGCCCAGGGAATATCAGTTTTGTATTGGTGTTGTATAAGTAGGTCAGTCCAAAATTGAAAACCATAACCACGAAGTACATTTGGGCTTTCCGATGGCCTGGGAACCTCGGCACTTAATGATTGTTTTACCCAATCACTATCTAAAATCTGTGTATTGCCGCATTTGCCATTGTTCATGTACAATAGCCCGAATTTGGCCAAATCTCTCGACCTTAATCTAAGGCCCCATGCGGCGGCGGGCAGCTGATCATTATTAGGCATATGACGCCAGTCATACTTGCTGATGCCTAAAGGAGCAAACAAATTATCCCCGGCATATTTATCCAGTCTTTCGCCGGTAGCTTTCCATAGTATCTCTTCTAAAAGCTGTGCGCTGCCGGCGCAATAATTCCATGTTGTGCCTGGAACAGATGTAAGCT
>DATHNR010000213.1:0-3666 GCA_035485835.1 Puia sp. | reverse complement strand
ATTTCCTTATCACTGTAATTCTCTCCCCAGAACATCAGCAATTGCCGGCACTTTTCTTCCAGTTCTTTCAGTTTTTCCTTAAGCAGATTCCAGTCTGCCTTATCGATCAGCTTTTGAACGACTGACCTCGCGGTATCGGATAAAAGCATTAATCTGTCTGAAATAGATTCGTGCCGGTGTACGCTATTCTTATTAGTCGTTCTTTTTCGAAGAAGGTCAACACATTTATTATGGAAAATCTGGTAGAGGTAGGTTTTAAGAGAGGCCCTGGCTTCAAAATGAGTATTTTTTATATTTTCCAGTGCGGCCAGGATGGTATCGGAATATGCATTAAATGATTCATCTTCCGATAAGGCATGCTTTGACATGCCCTCCCTGATGAAATAGGAGTACCGGTTGAATAATTGCTCTTCACTCCTTCTTTTGTCAATCCCACTTTGCCTTAGCTGTTCTATTATTTCCTGGTCTGCATAGTGAAAAGAACCAGTGCTGTCCATTATAGTGGGTCTTTCATCCAATTTAAGAAAAATATGGACTAGTTCAACTTTTTCTGTTTCCCACATTCAAAATCTTACGATAAATCATTTACAACACATTCCGGAATCAAGTAGTCAACATCCTTACCCTGTCATGTAACCCATTATTCAGAACCCTGTGATGAAGCCGTATGGTGAATGCGTGGAAACTGCGCCGATCCATCCTTCAGATCAAAAATCATTAATCAATTAAACCTTACAAAAATGAAAAAAACCCTATTAGCGCTTACATTTGGATTAACTTCCATTGTAGCGCTCAGCAACTTCGTTTACGCAGAAAATTCGGAAAACCCTGTTGCTTTCAAAGACACTAAAATCTTTAAGACTTCTATTCGCAATTTGGCAGCGCTGGAAAGTCCCACCTTTATGGGAACTTATATTCCGGATGCAAAAAACATCAATGCCAAAGCCATCAGGGATTTCCAGGGCCGGTTCAGCGGAGCCAGTAATACCATGTGGTTTGCTGATGTCAATGGCTTTGTATCCTATTTTGTTAAAGATGGATATGGAAACAGAGCTTTCTATGACAAAAAAGGCCGCTGGCAGTATTCTTTGCTTTTCTATGGTGAAGACAAACTTCCAAAGGATATCAGATCAATTATAAAATCTACATATTTTGATTTGGCTATTACCCTTGTCGAAGAAGTGCAAACTACAGAAGGTATGGCATATGTTGTTCACCTTGAAGATAAAACAAGCATTAAGATTTTAAGAGTGAGCAAAGATGGCGATATGGAAATTATGCAGGAACTAAACAAGGAATAATAATATATTAACCCTTACCCCTCTGCAACCAGTTGCCCCCGAAAGGGGGCAACTTTTTTACGGTCAATAGTTGCCGCCATAGGCGGGATCAACGGTCAACGAATATGCATTACCTTTTCAACAAATTTAATTTACAATGACACTTATTATTTTAGGATTGCTGATCCTGATTATTGGATTTGTGATCCGGCGCAATATGTCACCTTTTTCTCCTTATGCAGTTTATATACGTGCCATAGGCTTGGTGCTTTTCCTTATAGGAATTCTTTCCTCCTGTATTGTTCAGATCGGAACCGGGGAAGTGGGAGTTCAGATTCTTTTCGGAAGTGTCCAGAATACAACACTTCCCAGTGGCCTTCATTTGATAAATCCTCTTATCGATGTACAGCGCCTGGATATAAAAACAGAGAACTATACCATGAGTGCAGTTCGTGATGAAGGAGCAAAAGAAGGAGATGATGCAATAAGGGTACTTACTTCTGACGGACTGGAAGTGGTTATGGATCTAACAGTTTTATATAAAGTGGTACCTTCTTCAGCACCAGATATTTTACGCAGCACCGGAATTGATTACACAAATAAAATTGTTCGGCCACTGACCCGAACTATGATCAGGGACAATGCCGTTTATTACGATGCCGTCTCGCTCTATTCTACCAAGCGAGATGAATTCCAGACAAGAATTTTTAAAAGTATCGAAGATGATTTCAGAAAAAGAGGATTGCTGTTAGAGCAGCTTCTGATCCGAAATATCACGCTGCCCCAGGCTGTTAAAACAAGCATCGAACAAAAAATTTCGGCTGAGCAGGACGCACAGAAGATGCAATTTGTTTTACAAAAAGAGCGGCAGGAGGCTGAACGCAAGAGAGTGGAGGCGCAGGGTATTTCAGATTACCAGCGAATCATCAGCGAAAGTTTAACCGACCGTCAATTACAATATGAAAGTATTAAAGCGCAACTCGAAGTGGCAAAATCCCCTAACGCTAAAGTGATAATTATGGGAAAACCAGGCGCTCAACTTATTTTAGATACGAAATAGGCACATGTGAGCTATGGGTTATGAGATATGGGATATGAGATATGGGTTATGGGTTATGGGATATGAGATATGGTATGTTGCATATCTATAACCTATGGCTCCTAACTCATATCTCATAACCCCTATCTCATATCCCATAACCCATAACCCATATCTCATATCCCATAACTCATATCCCTTAACGGCTTGTCAGTTTATTATCGTGCAACCAATTCGCCATCAATTGAGGCCAGAATTTTATGGCTTGAAGATCAGATCTGTATCCCATATTAAAACCATGATCGGCATGTGCAATAATATGTGCCTCTACAGACACTTTAGCAAGCCGGTAATTTTCGAGGAGAGACATTACACTTACTGAACAACAGGTATCTTGATTTCCTGCAAGCAGGAAAGCCGGAGGAGCCGAAGATGGAACCCGGTTGGGAACGAATAAGGGTCCTGGATAAATCTGAATAATAAAATCTGGCCGTGCGTTCAAACGATCAATTGGATCTGCGGCTTTAAGATTACCATCCCCATTGTTAAAGGAAATTGCATCGACCACCTCGCCGCCCGCTGAAAAACCCATCATACCCAGGCGGCCCGTATCAATTTTCCATTCCCGGGCATGACTCCTTACAAGCCTCATCGCCCGGTTTGCATCTTCTGCTGGTTGTATATCCAGTGAATAGGGAGAATTTGGTTCGCGGGGTAATCGATACTTCAGAATTATCGCTGTAATACCCAGTTTATTTAAAAATTTAGCAGGATCGATACCTTCAGCTTTAAATACCAGGAGCCTGAATCCGCCTCCCGGACAAATTAATACTGCGGTTCCATTTGCGAGTTCAGGAGGCGGGAAAAAAACAGTGATGGAAGGGTTATTAATATTCTTTATCCAATAGTCCTTAGCTTCCTCTGGTTCATTTTTCCTGTTTTCAAAACCCGGAGCGCCATTTTTCCACAATGGAAGTACCAGAGAATCAGATTGTGCATTTAGCAAATTTATATTACAGGCAACCAATGCCGTGATCAATAAAAAGGATTTAATTCTTATTGAAATCATGAGATGATTTCTTGTTTTGGTCATACTGGTTTTATTTAACGACATACTCATTGTACTCCGGATGTCTTTTTAAATAAATGGCTACAAAAGGGCAAAGTACCTTTGCTTTTATATTATTTTCTTTTGCCCATTCCAGGGCATAATGTGCAAGTGCTGATGCAATGCCTTTTCCCTCGAGCTTTTTGGGTACCTCAGTATGCATGAGCCAGATATTGCCTTCATGGAACCTGTATTGAAGTACAGCAGTTTCGCCATCATCATGAATTTCGAACTGTTTA
>DATHNR010000212.1:0-3939 GCA_035485835.1 Puia sp. | reverse complement strand
AGTTAACTCTGACTAATAAAATATCAGGTCCGGGGATTACATTGACCCATGTTTATAATTCTATCCATGGTTATGACACACTGGCTCCATTCGGACAACCCGGAGATACTATTACATATGGACCTGAAAACATCATTACTTTTCCAAACGGTTTCGGATCTGCAGGTGGTAATGCAGCATACCTTGGAACAGGTACAGTGGGTTTCACTTATTCCATCAATGGAGGTTTAATTACGCTTGATGGCGGATCCAATTATAACTCATCAGTAACTACAGTAATCGGTGGTACACTTCATCTGACTTATTACTGGTGTCCGACAGTTCCGCTGGGAACAGCCATCAGCAATTTTTCTGCATATAAACAAAATGGTACGGTCTCACTTCAATGGCTTGGTACAATTGATCAAAATGGCATAGTATATGAAATTGAATATAGTAAAGACAACGAAAACTGGCAACCAGCAGGAACTGTCCCGGCTGGATCTGCTCCAACGGGTACTGTTGCACAATTCCAGTATCAATACAACACTTCTCAAACTGATGTGGGAGAGATATACTTCCGCATCAAACGCACCGATCCGGAAGGAAACGTCGTCTATTCAATAGTTAAAGCAGTGAACCTGCAACAGGCAGATCAACATCCTGGTATCCAGATTTATCCAAATCCTGTGAACCAGAATATCATTGTTCAGTTTGATGAACAACAAACTGGTAATTTCAGCCTGGAACTATTGAATACTGCAGGTCAGATTATCGAAAGAAAACAGGTTCAACTAGTAGGAAGTACCATGACAAATATGGATCTTACAGTAAAACCAGCCAGCGGTATTTACTTCCTCAGGGCGGTGAATCCGGCCAATAACAAGCAGTTCCTGACCAAGGTTATTGTGAACTGATTTTTTTCCGTACGTTTGTCAGGCTTAAATACTACATAATGGAATACAATACAACGCGTAATCACCTGATTATGCGTGAATACGGCCGCCATATCCAGCGGATGATAGAATACCTGTTAACTATTGAAGATCCTGAAGTACGTGAAAAAAACGCTGCTGTAGTGATTGAATTGATGGGATTTCTGAATCCCCACCTTAAAAATGTGGAGGATTTCCGTCATAAATTATGGGATCATCTTTTTTTGATTTCTGATTTCAAACTGGATGTATCATCTCCTTATCCGATTCCAACTGCAGAAACGCTAAAAGTAAAATCGGATCCGCTTCCTTATCCGAAACGGTATCCTAAACATGCGCATCTTGGTAAAAATCTGGAGCTGATTATTGATAAAGCATTACAGGAAGAAAATCCCGAAAAGAAAAACGGATTTGCGAATGCCATCGCTTATTACATGAAACTTGCTTATAATAACTGGCATAAAGAAACGGTTCATGACGACGCTATCCAGGGAGAACTCAGTGCTATAACCAACGGGCAACTGGAGTTTACCAATACACCTTTTGTGCGCAGCTTCCGTCCAAACGAAAACAGGGAAAGAAGCGGTGGCTATGGTTATGATCGCAATAAGCGCAATCAGAAATTTCAGAGAAATAATAATAATAATAACCGGAATAACGATCGCGGAGGTAAATTCAAAAAGAAAAGATATTGAATGAATGCCTTTGAAGTTACCGGTGGAAAGCGGTTGAAAGGTGACATCGTTCCCCAGGGGGCAAAAAACGAAGCGCTTCAGGTCATCAGCGCTGTTTTATTATCCAAAGGCAAAATTACCATTTCAAATATTCCCGACATCCTTGATGTTAACCTGCTGATTGAAGTTCTGCAGGAGATGGGTGTAAAAACAGATCGCAGTTCGCGTCACGTGTGCAGTTTCCAGGCAGATGATATAAATGTGGAATATCTGAACAGTGAAACTTTCCGAAAAAAAAGCGGGAGACTTCGTGGATCTGTAATGCTTGCAGGACCCCTGCTGGCAAGATTTAAAAAAGCATTTATTCCCAAACCCGGGGGTGATAAAATTGGCAGAAGAAGACTGGATACCCATATGACCGGCTTCGAAAAACTCGGAGCACGGTTTTCATACGATCCCGGGGATGATTATTTCCGACTCGAAGCACCGGAACTTATTGGAACTTATCTGCTGCTTGAAGAACCTTCAGTAACGGGAACGGCCAATATTGTGATGGCCGCCTGTCTCGCAACAGGGATAACTACCATTTATAACGCAGCATGTGAGCCTTATATTCAACAGCTTTGCAGGATGTTAAATCGTATGGGAGCGAAAATCAGTGGCATTGGCAGCAACTTGCTGATCATTGAAGGAGTGGTTGAACTGGGTGGCACTGAACACCGGATGTTACCTGATATGATTGAGATCGGTTCATTTATTGGTATGGCTGCCATGACCCAGAGTGAAATTCTGATCAAGGATGCGCACGTAAATGAGCTGGGACAAATACCAGATAAATTCCGTCAACTGGGAATCAGGCTTGAAATTCAAAACGACGATATTTTCGTTCCCCGTCAGGAATTATATGAAATACAAACATATCTTGACGGATCCGTCCTCACCATTTATGACCATCCATGGCCGGGGCTTACACCGGACCTTCTTAGCGTTTTGCTTGTTGTTGCCACCCAGGCAAAAGGAAGTGTGCTCATTCATCAAAAAATGTTTGAAAGCCGATTGTTTTTTGTTGACAAACTACTGGATATGGGAGCGCAGATAATTCTTTGTGATCCGCATCGCGCAGCAGTGATCGGTTTAGGCAGAATGCATAAACTACGCGGTATTACTATGAGCAGTCCCGATATACGGGCAGGGGTATCTCTTCTGATTGCGGCTATGAGTGCAGAAGGGAAAAGCGTAATTCAGAATATTGATCAGATAGACCGGGGTTATCAGTATATTGACGAACGGCTCAACCGTCTGGGTGCCTCGATTAAAAGAATTTAAATATTTCCGATGCTGATCATCATTACTGCACCGTCAGGCGCGGGGAAAACCTCCATCACCCGATATCTGCTTCATCATTTTCCGCAACTGGCATTTTCTGTTTCGGCTGCAACCCGTTCTCAGCGACTGGATGAAATAAATGGGGTTGATTATTATTTTATGACACTGGAGGAATTCCAGCATAAGATAAAAAACCAGGAATTTGTGGAATGGGAAATGGTTTATGAAGGCCGGTATTATGGTACTTTAAAAACTGAACTTCAAAGGATCCTGTCAAATAATAAAATCCCGATCCTTGATATTGATGTGAAGGGTGCCATTCATGTACAGGAACAATTTCCTGATGAAAGCCTTTCGATTTTTGTACAGCCCCCCTCCATTGAGGAATTGAAACGAAGGCTGGAACTTCGGGCCACCGAATCCGTCGAGGCACTCCAGGACAGGCTTAATAAAGCAGCATATGAAATCTCTTTTCGTCATCATTTCAATAAAATCATCGTCAATGATAACCTCCAGACGGCCTGTGAAGAAGCCAGGAAGGTAATTACGGACTTTCTTACCCGTGAGGGGCTTTTGCCCGTTGATAGGTTTGGTGGCTAGCGGACTTGAGTTATGGATTAAGGGATTTTATAGCCAACTACCCATAGCCCATAACTTATTCCTAAGTTTTAAGTTTTCGGCCTTTCAACCTAAATTCGTATTTGAATGATCAATACCAATACCCTGATCTGGATCATCATCGCCTGGCTGATGATCATTTTTTTTGCCGGCATTGAGATTGCATTTGCCAATGCGAACCGGCTGACCATTGAAATAAGGAAAAAGCAGGGTCTTAAACGCAGTATCCTTCTTTCTGGTTTTCTGGATACTCCGAGTCGTTTTATCAGTGCGTTGCTGATCGGATTCAATCTTTTCCTCGTTATTTTTGGCTTACTGGTGGGTGAAACCCTTTCTCCTTTGTGGGAATTTATAATCAAGAAAACAGTAATACCCCAGGCATGGGTGGATATATTTCGCCTGATGTT
>DATHNR010000211.1:0-5576 GCA_035485835.1 Puia sp. | reverse complement strand
AAATAATTCCGTTCCAGCTCCGGAAGAGACTTTAGTGGCTTTTCAAAGATCAAATGCAGCATCAGAGATTCAGCCAGACAGGCTCCAGGCGCGAACCGATCCAAGACAGATTTCTGCTTCACAAGCCACCCAGACTGCAGCCCTGGTGTTGGTCTCTGCCGGTTCGAATGATCAGATCAAAGTTGAAAATTCTGATTTGAAAGATCAGAATTTTAAAACAGACAATGCTATCAGTGTCGTTGCACTGGATGATCAGAATAAATCTATCGCGGGGTTCTTTAATAAATTAACCAGGCACAATCCGGACGATGATAAAACAAACAATCCAAGAAAAGTTCGCGTGAGCGTTTTTCAATTCAGTTACTAAAAAATAATCATTCAAAATGAAGAAAGTTTTTACTATCCTGGCATTCGTATGTATTGGGATGAAGGGATTCAGCCAGAAGGATTCTATCCGTCTGAAAAGCAGCAGCGATACTACCATCACCCGTTCAGGCAAAGATTCAGACACCTGTTGCGATTCGCATGGATGGCATGATATGCATGGATGGCACCATATGCCCTGGCCTATGCCTCCACATCATTGGGATAATCATGCGAAGCCTTCCAATCTCAGCACAAACTGGCTGATCGTGGATCTGGGATTCGCAAATTATACTGACAAAACAAATTACTCAGGAGCGACGGCACAGGCTTTTGCACCCGGCAGTAAGGAATACTGGTTTAGTCTGAAAAATAACAAATCAGTCGATGTGAATATCTGGTTATTTATGCAGCGTCTTAATCTGATCAAACACGTCGTGAATCTGAAATATGGATTGGGTATTGAATTAAATAACTACCGCTACGAAACGAATGTTAAATACCTCACCAATCCGACTGAAGTGATTATGGATACGATTTCATATAGTAAGAATAAACTGGCAACAGATTATGTTACCGTTCCATTCATGATCAATTTTAATTTTACACCTAATCTGAAAGAAGGCTTCGGTATTTCTGTTGGAGTGAGTGCCGGTTATCTCTATTCATCGCGTCAAAAACTTATCAGTGATGAGTTTGGTAAACATAAAACATTTAACGACTTTGATTTAAATCCATGGAAACTTTCCTGGATCGCGGAAGTCCAGCTCGGACCTGTAAAACTCTATGGTTCACTGGCAACAAAAACTATATTTAATAGTCAGGGTTTGGACCAGGTTCCTTATACTTTTGGGATCAGACTCAGCAATTAATTTTTAATTGTCAATTGTCAATTGTTAATTGCAAAAATTGATTCTTTCGGGTATTTAAAAAGCGCTGATGTTAAATTTCAAAGGATTTAGTTAACAATTATCAATTGACAATTAACAATTACAGAAGTTCTTGAGCCTTAAGCTCTAAGGAATATTCCCCCACTTGGAAAAAAATCAGATTTGGAATGAAATCATAAAATTATGAACATATAAAATATATGAGTACCGGCCAGCGTTGAAAAATAAACTCCGTACTATGAACTTTCAAAAAATGCTGTTGGCAGGTATGACTGCTGTGAGTTTGCTGGGATTTCGTGAAACGGATAACAGAACTTCGAGCAAGCGTTTTTTTCACAGGCGGCTCAACGGACAGGTTTATGTTGTCGTTGTAAAATCAAATTATGAATTGAAAGTTTACGACGATGATGGATGGTTCGCTACTTACCCTGCCGTCTTCGGCAATAAATCCCTTGATGATAAAATGATGGAAGGAGACCGCAATACACCGGAAGGAACATTTCATATTGCTTCCAAAAGGCCTCATGAAAAGTGGGATAAAATGATGCTGATAGATTTTCCGACCAAAGCAGATATCGATAAATTTAACGAAAGAAAATCCAAAGGACTCATTCCAAAGTCTGCAAAAATCGGAGGCGGAATTGCCATCCATGGCACCTGGCCCCACGATGATATGGCAGTTGATTTATTTCAAAACTGGACCAACGGTTGTATTTCTTTGAAAAATGAAGACGTTGATGAACTCTATGATCTGCTTCCAATCGGAGCTACCGTGCAGATTGAGAAAGAGGAGAAAGCGCAATAATAGCTATGGGCTATGAGATATGAACTATGAGATTTTGGTTAATTTTTTATCTCATCCCGCACGTGCGGGATCTCATATCCCATCCCGCACGTGCGGGAACCCATAACTCAAATACGTCCCGCTTTTATTTCTTCAACAACCGTCGGATCGACCAGCGTGCTGATATCGCCGAGATTTTCCATTTCGCCCTCGGCAATTTTACGAAGTATTCGACGCATTATTTTTCCGCTCCTTGTTTTTGGTAATCCGGAAACGAATTGGATTTTATCTGGTTTGGCAATCGCACCAATGACCTCGTTAACCATTTTAGATACGCCCGCTTTATCTTCTCCTGAAACATGATGCTGGCGGTTAAGTGTTACAAAAGCATAAATACCCTGGCCCTTGATATCATGAGGGAATCCCACAACGGCACTTTCAACAACATCAGGATACATATTAATGGCGTTCTCAACTTCAGCTGTCCCGATCCTGTGGCCGCTCACATTTAACACATCATCCACACGGCCTGTAATCCGATAATTTCCTTCCGCATCCCGAAGGGCGCCATCACCCGTAAAATATAAATCAGGATAAGTTGCAAAATAATTCAAACGGCATCTTTCATGATCCCCATAAGTAGTTCGGATTATGGATGGCCATGGGAAGCGGATACAGAGATTACCTGATACGGTATCACCCTTCGCATCTCTGCGAAACACTCCGTCTTTTCCTGCATCAGAACCTGGCACAGGATGACCCTTCTCATCCACCAGAACCGGAATAATTCCCGGAAGCGGGAGTGTTGCATAAGAAGGTTTGCCATTGCTGATCCCGGCCATATTGGATATCATGATGCCGCCTGTTTCTGTTTGCCACCAGGTGTCCACAATGGGACAGCGATGACGGCCGATATGTTCGTCGTACCAATGCCAGGCTTCTTCATTAATGGGTTCTCCAACAGTTCCTAATACCCGTAGAGATTGCAGGCTTTTATTTTTTAATGGTTCGGTCCCAAATCCCATCAGGCTTCTGATGGCCGTCGGCGCTGTATAAAAAATATTCACCCGGTATTTGTCCACGATATCCCAGAACCTTCCTGCATCAGGAAAACTGGGAATACCTTCAAACATAATTGTTGTTGCGCCCGCGCAGAGTGGTCCGTATATTGTATAACTATGTCCTGTGATCCAGCCCACATCGGCCGTGCAGAAATAAATATCGCCGGGTTGATATTGAAAAACATTTACAAAACTATAAGTGGTGTAAATCATATAACCAGCGCAGCTGTGCACAACGCCTTTTGGTTTTCCTGTTGAACCTGAAGTATAGAGTATGAAGAGCATATCTTCCGCATCCATGGTTTCAGCCGGCGTTTCATCCTGTGTTACTTTATTCAGTTCATCCTGCCACCATACATCTCTTCCGGAAATCATGTTCACTTCATTGCCCAGATGTTTGTAAACAATTACTTTTTGAATATATGTTGTTTTTTGAAGGGCCTCATCTATCACAGATTTCAGCCGGACATCTTTCGGACCCCTGTTGCCTCCATCTGCAGTGATAACAATATTACATTTGGCATCTTCAATTCGATCGGCAATACTCTGTGCAGAAAAACCACCAAAAACAACCGAATGAATGGCGCCCATTCTCGCGCATGCCAGCACTGCAATGGCGAGTTCAGGAATCATCGGCATGTAGATGCAAACACGATCACCTTTTCTGACCCCGTTATTTTTTAATACCTGTACAAAACGGCAAACAGAAATATAGAGCTCCCGGTAACTGAGAATTCTGTTTTTTTGAGAGGGATCGTTGGGTTCCCAGATAATGGCCGGCTGATCGGCCTTGTCTGCAAGATGGCGGTCAAGACAGTTCTCCGTAATATTTAATTTAGCGCCTTCAAACCAACGCACGCGCGGTTCTTTGAAATTCCATTCAAGCACTTTATCCCATTTCTTTTTCCATGTAAAATTTTCAGCTACTCCGCCCCAGAATTTTTCGGGCTGTTCTATACTGAATTTGTACTGTTCCAGATATTCTTCGAAGCTTTTGATCTGATATGGGAAACTCATAAAGTTGCAATCGTTTGAACCCTAAATTTAGTGAGTATTTTTTTCATACCTTATGCCCTCATAACGATTGCTGAATGAAAATTAACTCCTTCCTCCTCCGTTGTACCCTCATCGCTGCATTGGGCGGTTTTTTATTTGGGTTCGAGACTGCCGTTATTTCCGGTGCGGAAAAAACCATCCAGCAGCTTTGGTCGCTCAGTGATTTTTTATTGGGATTCACAGTAGCCGCCAGTTTAATCGGAACGGTGATCGGATCAATGATCGCAGGCAGACCTGCGCAGCGCTATGGACGTAAAAAAGTCCTGATGGCAATTGCCCTGATGTATTTGGTATCGGCCATCGGTTGTTCCCTCACACCTACATGGATATTGTTTATTATTTTCCGTATGGTGGGCGGAATTGCCGTAGGTGCTTCTTCTGTTGTGGGACCCATGTATATCTCGGAGATCTCACCTGCTGCAGTGCGCGGACGTCTTACGGGCATGTTTCAACTGAATATTGTATTTGGAATTTTGGTGGCCTTTCTTACCAACTTTGCCTTCCTGCAAATCGGAGCAGGTTCCTGGCGCTGGATGGTAGGTGTAATGGTTATTCCCGCAGGACTCTTTGCACTATTATTACGAATCATTCCTGAAAGTCCGCGTTGGCTGATTCTGAATAGCAGGGACGAAGAAGCTGCACTCATTTTTGCACGTACCGGTGAACCCGATGGCAGGGCTGTAATCAATGAAGAGCATGCATTGCTTTCCGGAGAAAAGAAAATAATACATCATGCTCCTGATGAAAAATTATTCAGCGGAAAATTCCGCAAGCCCATTCTTTATGCTGTTCTTCTCGCCATGTTCAACCAGCTTTCAGGTATAAATGCAATATTATATTATGCACCGCGCATTTTTGAAATGGCAGGCTTTAGCAAGCAGGCATCTTTTCTGCAACCGGTTTATATTGGTGGTGCCAATTTGATTTTTACACTTCTTGGTATGTCTATCATCGATAAAGTCGGAAGAAAAACATTATTGATTACGGGTGCAATTGGTACGATGACATTTTTACTTCTCACGGCTTTTGCTTTTAATGCCGGCACCTCGGGTCATTTTGTAATTATTTATCTGGTTGGCTTTATTGCATTTTTCGCTTTATCTCAGGGTGCGGTAATCTGGGTTTTTATATCAGAAATTTTCCCGAATTCTGTCCGGTCACAGGGAAGTTCTCTTGGCAGTTTCACACATTGGATTATGGCTGCAATCATTGCATGGACCTTCCCGATCATCGTGAATGGTAGTCCCAATGGAGGCTTTTATTCCTTTATTTTCTTCAGCTGTATGGTTTTCGTATCCCTGATTTTCATTTGGAGAGTCATGCCGGAAACTAAGGGGCGAACACTGGAGCAGATTCAGAAAGACCTGGGGATTGTGTAACAATCCCAATGTAGCTAATATGTAAATGTAGATAATGAAAAAT
>DATHNR010000210.1:0-2977 GCA_035485835.1 Puia sp. | reverse complement strand
AGGAAAGCCCTCGAATCGCACGCTGTAAACATAATCCTTTGCCATAATCACCCTTCAGGGAATTTGAAACCCAGCAGGGCGGATGAGGACCTGACCTATAAGATCCGTGAAGCTGCCCGCTTTTTTGATATTAAAGTGATTGATCATATTATAGTAAGCCATGATGGTTACTTCAGTTTTGCGGACGAGGGAATGATTTGATACTGTTTTTGTTAACCGGCCCTTCTTCTAAATAATACAGGTTAAAATATTTATCTTCGCCATATGGGTACTGATCAATGAAAAATGAGTATTCATCAATGAATAACTGTGAAAACGATATTTCTGATTTTATTTTTAGGATTCAGCCAGATAGCGTTTTCACAGCCCCCATATTGCACTCTTCCAACTACTTCTAAATCAAGCAGTCTTTCTTATGTCGTGTTATCTTCCCTGGGGGGCACTACCAATTATCGATTTCTGTATAAAATAATTATTGATTGCGGTTCGGGCAATGCAAATTCCTTTCTGGACCAATTACATATAACAGATCAGAACAGTAATAATTCAACCAAGCACGACTGGATACTGGATTCATCTAAAAAACTGACCGCCCAGGTGGATCCGTGTGTTGCCATTCCGGATGCTCCCTGCAACACAATCTATTATTTTCACTCGGACGTAACAATATTTGCTCTGGGCAGGACTTTTGTCGCAGCAACGACCAATTGCTGTAGGCCATTCAATCTTATCAACCTGGCGCAGGGGAATAATTTTATGGATTATTCGAACCCTCCACCAACTCCGCCAGCATCACCTGGCCAGTTCCCGCCACCTTCCGCTCCCACCTGTCCTTTTTTATCCAGCGGTCCCATAAGCAATGGTATCGTTAACTTTCTGGTTATACCACCTCCAACGGGAAATGTAAACAGTCTGCCTGTTTTTAACTCAGACGATTCCATACCGAATATTTGCATCAATGAGCAGATTTCGCATAAGATAACAGCCATTGATCCTGACGGAGACTCGATCGCATATCATTTGAGTATGCCTAAAACTTATAACGTGTTTATTTCGACGCCAGGACCTGGCTCTGGCATTACAAATTACCATGCTTTTTCAGACCTGGGTTTTCAATCCGGTTATTCCGAATCCGAACCTGCGGGACCATTACTGACATTGGATCCTGTAACAGGACTTCTGACAGGAAAGATTTCTGTTGCAGGTACATATGATATTGCCGTTAGTGCAGTAGAATATCGTGCAGGCATCTTACTTGATTCCACGGTTCAGGATATTTATTTAACGGGATATGATTGCAGTGTGCTCCCTAAACCACAAGCGATCACACTGGATGGATTTAAAAGTTGCAGTGATTTTACTTTAACCTTTCCTGATTTCAGCACACCTCAATACCCGGATGTTTTATGGAATCCAACAACTGTTCGCTGGTATTTTGGTGATAACGACAGCTCTTCAGATTATACACCAACCCATACTTATGCAGATACGGGGGCTTATCCGGTACGCTTAATCGTTTTTCCAGGTTATCACTGCGCAGATACAACAAACACAATTGCCCTGGTTTATCCATTTGTCAATTCTCAATTTTCAATTCCTGATTCCTGTTCCGATCAGTCTGTAACTTTCTTTAATAATTCTACTTCCAGTTCCGGAAAAATCACCGGTACCCAATGGCAGGTTTTTAGTGGAAAGAATCTGGCATTTAATTCAACTGATTACAATGCTAATTTTAATTTTTCGGCAGCACCAAAAACTTATCATGTCTTTCTTACTGTTACAAACGAAAAAGGATGTGTATCCACAGATTCTCAATACGTCAATATTGTAAAGTCCCCTCCTCCTCTTTCTTTCCACGATACGCTGCTCAGTTATGGAGCCACTCTTCAATTAAAAGTTGATGACGGAAATTTTAATCAGGGAGGTCAGTACCTGTGGACTCCTGTATTTGGATTGAGCGATCCATTTTCACCGGATCCCATACTTAATAGTACACTAGATAATACTTACTATGTTACTGTTACCAACAAATTTGGTTGTGTGATGAACGATTCCTTCACAGTAAAATACTATAAAGGACCGGATATCTATGTCCCAAATGCCTTTACACCAAATAATGACGGAATAAATGATGTATTCCGTCCTGTTGATATTGGCATATCGACATTAGAATATTTCAATGTATATAACAGGAGTGGCATGATGGTATTCCAAACAAAAGAATCCACTCACGGCTGGGATGGTAATACAAACGGTCGTCCGGCACCGATTGGTACTTATGTTTGGGAAGCAAAAGGAATTGACTACAATGGAAAAACAATTTTTAAAAAGGGAACGGTTGTATTGATTAGATAATATCCCATAAAAAAACTGCCTCCCATAAGGAAGGCAGTCTCAAAAATTAATTATTTCTTTTATTGAGTTCCTTTTTAACGAGGTCCCAGATATGCGTAATGCTCGTTAAAATAACTTCTGATACTTGGCGGTGCAGGAACTGCACTGGGTTGAATCATAAAGTATTTGACATCTATATTACCGGTTGAAGGATCGTATGCATTTATGCCCGAAGGATCCAACTGTGCAGAACGGGTGTTACCAGCAGGCTGACCAAATGTATTGATCACACTGGTAACTTTATTTGAAACCGGATCAATAGTGATCCTTACTCCAAATGATCCGTAGTAACTGTTTCCAGCCGGAGTAACAAACTCATAACCGACTTGTCCCAGATCCGTATTGAATACGTCTACACTATTCGGACCGGATGTTACCAGGTCGATATCCATCGGATAATTTGCTGTGAACGTTGCATTCGTCACATCATTGAAAGTTCCCGTCACGGTATAATGTCCGTCAAATTGATTCTTGACAGAAATATACAGCAACAGATGATTCCATTGTTCAATGGGTACTCCCGCTGACGCGATGGTATATGGCAGCATATAACTTCCGGACAGATCCAATTTGGTCAGGTCAA
>DATHNR010000209.1:0-3979 GCA_035485835.1 Puia sp. | reverse complement strand
AAATCCTCTACCGCAGTTTCAACTGCCTGATAAAGTTTCAGCCAATACTCATTTACTTTAATGTTTTTAAGAATGGCTGTGGCCCGCTCATTGTCTTCCCAGAAGCCCGTGCTGCCTGTTAACTGTCTCTCTTCATTAATTTTTATCTGCCGGTTCCCGACGTCAAAGAAACCTCCTCAGTCCACTCAGCCGGGACCTCATATCGAAAAGCTTTTCCTGTGTCATAGGGACGCAAGTTAAAGATTCATTTAATAATCAGGGACAGATTAATGTAAATAAAAACCCTTCCGTTTAATAACGGAAGGGTCTCGCGGAAAATGCTGGTTTAATGAGTGCTTTTTTCTTTACTTGTTTGTTTTGCAGAATTAAACCACTTTTTCAGATCATCTTTGGATTTTCCGGTTTTCTTTTGCAAACGGCCCAGCAATTCATCTTCCTTGCCTTCTTCATACTTTAAGTCATCATCTGTAAGATTGCCATAGGCTTGTTTTAATTTACCTTTCAATTCATTCCAGCTTCCTTTCACAATTAAATTGTCCATAATGTTAAATTTACAGTGTTATATATTTAATTAAACTGTAGTTTATTCAATCATCATGCCATCCGAATGGCGTGTTTGTATTTTAACATGAAGTAAAAAATATGATCATTGATTTCCGTTCAGATACTGTAACAAAGCCAACTCCAGGGATGATGGACGCCATGATGAAAGCATCCGTCGGCGACGATGTTTTCAGGGAAGATCCCACAGTAAACCTTCTGGAAAAAAATTTGGCGAATCTTTTTAATATGGAAGCTGCACTCTTTTGCGCTAGCGGAACTATGTCGAACCAGATTGCAATCACCAGTCATAGCAGGCCCGGAGATGAATTGATATGCGAACAGGAAGCTCATGTATACATATATGAAGGCGGCGGTATTGCCTTTAATGCAGGATGCCAGACAAGGCCAATTATAGGAGACCGGGGAAGAATTAAGGCTGAACAGGTTTTAAAAAATATTAACGCCGATGATGTGCATAAAGCCAGAACTTCCATTGTTTGTCTGGAAAATACCTCGAACCGGGGAGGTGGCAGTTGTTATGATCTGGAAGAAATAAGAAAAATCAGGGCAGTATGTGATAAGTACAAACTCATTCTACACCTGGATGGTGCCCGGTTATTCAATGCCTTGATAGCAAAAAAAGAAAAACCAGGAGATTATGGTTCTCTCTTTCACAGCATTTCCGTTTGCTTTAACAAAGGCCTCGGATGTCCTGCGGGCAGTGTACTCCTGGGAAGCGGTAAATTCATACATCAGGCTAGAAGGGTTCGCAAGGTATTTGGAGGGGGAATGCGCCAGGCCGGATTTTTGGCCGCAACTGCATTATATGCCCTTGATCAAAATGTTGAAAGACTTAGTATTGATCACAAACATGCTAAAAAAATAGGGGAAGCATTGCAAAAGCATCCTTTGGTTAAAATGGTCCTTCCCGTTGAAACAAACCTGGTTATTTTTGAGTTAAATGATGGAGAAGATCCTCATTCTTTTATCTCACGTATGAAAGAAAAAGAAGTTTTATTGCTTACTATTTCTAATAACCGCCTGCGCATAGTTACACACCTGGATATTTCCGAAGAAATGGTATCGGATTTTTTGAAAACTCTTGCTCAATTTGAATGACAGGTTTTCAAATCCTTTCATAATAACAAGATTCATATCGTAATTTTGTGGGCAAATAAAAAGATCTCTCTTTATATGTTCCCGAATATTTCCCCGGTAGAAACGATGGCCTGGAAAAAATTGCAGGCAGACCAGCAGGTTATGAAAGGAATTCAGATGAAAACCCTTTTTAGCGAAGACCGGGAAAGATTTAACCGTTATTCAATCATTTTTGGTGATATTCTTTTTGATTATTCTAAAAATCTGTTGAATGCAGAAGTTTTTTCACATCTATTGGACCTGGCGGCTGAATGTAAGGTTTGGGATGCGATGCAGGCTATGTTTTCAGGGGAAATAATCAATCAAACGGAAAAAAGGTCTGTCCTGCATACTGCCTTACGCAATTTTTCCGGTGAACCAATTTACTCCGAAGGAAAAGATGTTATGCCCGGCATAATGCAGGAATTGGAACATATGAAATCATTTTGCCAGAAAATTCATTCCGGGGAATGGCGCGGTTACAGCGGCAAACCGATCCGCAATATTGTAAATATTGGAATAGGAGGCAGTGATCTCGGACCTGTGATGGTAACTGAAGCATTAAAGCATTATTGGATTGACGGCATGCAGGCTTATTTTATTTCCAATGTGGATGCAACCCAAATTGTTGAGATCTTAAAAAAAATCAATCCGGAAGAAACACTCTTTCTTATTGCGTCAAAAACATTTACCACTCAGGAAACCATGACCAATGCTCATTCAGCAAGGGACTGGTTTTTGAAATCAGCAATAGATCCGGCTTTTATCGCAAAACATTTCGTGGCATTATCAACCAACGAAACAGAAGTAGTAAAATTCGGGATCGACAAATCAAATATGTTTGTTTTCTGGGATTGGGTAGGGGGCAGATACTCCCTCTGGAGCGCAATAGGCCTTTCCATAGCGTTGACTATCGGCTACCCCGCATTTGAAGAATTACTGCAGGGCGCTCATTCATCAGACAAACATTTCAAGAACACGCCGTTTGAAAGAAATATTCCTGTAATTATGGCATTACTGGGGTTATGGTATCGAAATTTCTTTGGTTCACAAACGGAAGCCATCCTGCCATATGACCAGTACATGCATCGGTTCCCCGCATATTTTCAACAGGGAAATATGGAAAGTAATGGAAAATCGGTCGACAGAAACGGAATCCCGGTTACATATTCAACAGGTCCTGTGGTTTGGGGAGAACCTGGTACCAACGGACAACATGCCTTTTATCAGCTTATCCATCAGGGAACTGTTTTGATTCCCTGCGATTTTATAGCTCCGGTTTTTAGTCATAATCCATTGGGGGACCATCACGCAAAATTATTGTCAAACTTTTTTGCGCAAACTGAAGCCCTGATGAACGGACGCACACCGGATGAATTACTTGCGGCTCAGGTAAAACCCGAATTAATACCATTCAAGTTTTTTAGTGGAAACAGACCCACAAACTCATTTCTTATTAAATTAATTACCCCCTTTTCACTGGGGCAACTCATTGCTCTTTATGAACATAAAATTTTTGTCCAGGGAGTTATCTGGAATATTTACAGTTTTGATCAATGGGGTGTAGAACTCGGTAAGGAACTGGCAGGGAAAATACTTCCGGAGCTGAAAAGCAGTGAAGAAACCAAAAGCCATGATGCTTCTACCAACGGCTTGATTAACTGGTATAAAAAAATCAGTTTTTAACAGAATCCCTTTAAAATAAAGGCCTCTTTAACACGTTTTCTTGAAACGAATGATGATAATCCGTTCGATAACCAACAACTCTATGCAAATTTCTCCCAAAACAGGCGGAAGACCCGGTATTCTTAAAAACCAATACCTCATTATTGCAGGGGTTATAGTCGCTTTGATAGCTGTACTATATTTTTTCAGGGCTTTGGGATCAGGAAATCCATTTCGAAGTAATAACACTGAATTGATAAAGAATGGGAAAGACACCATTGGCATTAAAGATTCGCTGATTCTGAATGCAAGGCCTACCGTTTTGGATACAGTAAAGTACGACCATCTTCTTTTAGCGTTGAATAATGGCGATAGTTCCGGCCGTTGGCCTGTTAAACTTGCTTATCCATTGCCGGGTGCTATTTTTCCATTCAACAGGGTAGTTGCTTTTTATGGGAATTTTTATTCAAAAAAAATGGGTGTGCTCGGAGAATATCCCACCGATACGATGTTCGCCAAGCTAAAGGATGAAATGAAGAAATGGCAGGCAGCTGATTCCACAATCCCAGTCAGACCTGCCCTGCACTATATTGCTGTTACCGCCCAGGGTTATCCGGGTAAAGGAAATAAATAC
>DATHNR010000208.1:0-3234 GCA_035485835.1 Puia sp. | reverse complement strand
TTTTGCCCATGTTCAACCAGATGGCAGCCAAAGAACTGACTGTTACATCCCATCTGGTTATAAGGCTGGTGCCTGTGTTGCTGGCAGTCGTTCTTATAATAGGTTTTCTTGCAGGATCGTATCCGGCATTATTTCTTTCGGGTTTTCAACCCATCAATGTGTTGAAAGGTAAATTAGCTGCTGGTTTTAAGGGAGGCAAGCTGCGCAGTTTCCTGGTTGTTTCCCAGTTTGCTATTTCTATATTCCTGATTATCGGAACCCTGGTAATTTATAACCAGTTAAAATATATCCAGAGCAAAGATTTAGGTTATAATCGTACGCACGTGCTTATTGTATGGGGACCATTCGGGGAAAGTGCCAGGGCAATTAAGGATGAAGTGAAGCATATAGCAGGTGTTCAAAATGCTACGCTTACCATGTGTTTACCTACGGTTAACTACGGAAACTCTACTTCATTTTTCAAAGACCCCATGGTAGATCAGAAAAAAGCACTATTAACGCAGGAATGGACGGTAGATGCAGATTACATCAACACACTTGGAATAAATATGCTTTCCGGCAGAAATTTCTCTAAGGATATATTGACAGATTCGACTGCATTAGTCATCAATGAATCTGCTGCAAAATTGCTGAATTTCACTGATCCCTTGAACCAGTTTCTGTATGCGCCCGCCGACAATATGGCTACAAAGATGAACAAGTATCATATCATCGGGGTTATGAAGGATTTTAATTTCAAATCGCTGAGAGAAAATGTCACTCCGTTATTACTTACACTTGGTGAAGATCGGGGGGCATTGAGTATGAAGATTAATTCTTCTAATATTCCATTGTTGCTCGATCAGGTTAAAGATAAATTCAAACAAATAGCTTCTGATCAGCAGTTCAGGTATTCATTTATGGATGAGGATTTTGATTCGATCTATAGGGCTGAAGAACGTATGGGTAAAATATTTATCACTTTTACCAGCCTTGCCATCTTAATTGCCTGTTTGGGGTTGTTTGGATTGGCTGCTTATGCTGCTGAACAAAGGACTAAGGAAATCGGTATAAGGAAGGTATTGGGAGCAAACGTAGCTACAATCGTACGAATGCTTTCAGTTGACTTTATAAAACTGGTAATTATTTCAATCCTGATTGCTTCACCCCTGGCATGGTTTGCAATGCAAAAATGGCTTCAGGGATTTGCTTTCCGTCAGGAAATCCAATGGTGGGTTTTTGCGGTTGCGGGGCTTGGAGCTGTTCTGATTGCATTCATAACAATCAGCTTTCAATCAATCAGGGCTGCTTTAGCAAATTCGGTAACCAGCCTTCACTCAGACTGAGTTTCGGCTGGTGAAACCAGTCTAAAGCGGAATAAAACCAGGATTGCAACGTTTTCCTGAAGATTGTTGTCAGGTCAGATAAAGTAGCTGCCTGCAATGCATCCTGACAACAAAAATATTTCTGTTAAATTAATTTTACTGGCTTTTTTGGGATTTCAAACAGCCTGTATACTTTTTATTGAATTCGGAGAATTAGCATGGATGGAATACTGGTATTTGCTCAAAATCTCAATTTTCACGGTATTCCTTTTCATTTTAATGAAGGAATTTATATTCCGCAAGCTGATTGAGTAACATCTTTATGTGATTGTCAGATTCATAACACCACTTCACTTACAAAACGCTTTACAACACATTCAACAAATCTTTCCCTTTGATGAGGCGCAGATATTTTGGAGCAGCAGTGCGTAATAGCCTGCATGATTGCCTGCCTGGTTTTTAGCGGATAGTATTTTTTTAGTTTATCTGCCAGGTATTCTACCTCCCAATGCTCCGAACAGGCAAATTTTGATTGGTCTTTTTCGTCCCTGATCTTTCGGTTGTCATAGGATTTCCAATCTTCAAGTAATACCGGGTGTGCCATAAAGTCGATTTGATCGAATATACCACAATTAAAAACAGCCGCCTTTTATAAAATAGGAGGGCCTCCATTCAGAATGAAAGCTGGCATTGATAGTTGTATGGGGGAGGTTATAAAAGAAAAAACCGCCAGGTTTACTCGGCGGTTTCTCAAAAATAGGATCTTAAATGTTTTTCGTTAGGATTGGATCTTGGTTTCTCTGGACTGGATCGGTTATTTCTTTCGGATTGGATATATCAAATGTAGTTGCGTTTAGGCATTCCTGATAGCGCAGCAACACTCGATTTTCATCGTAAGTTTACGAAGTCATCATGCAATTGATTTCTATAAATAACTGCAATTCAACGAATTGAATCTTTTCAATTAAAGTACTCATTCAGAGAATAATTTAGAATTGATGATCTGAGATATTTGGCATTTTCTTCACATCATTTTTAAGCAAATTTGTTATCAAGTTTTTCTTTCTATAATAAATTAAGATTATCCATTAAATAAACCGCCCGCAAAATAGAACTCTACATAACTGAAAGATTGTAATAATTCAACTAACATGTTATGAATTCTATTCTCAAAGCGAGGATTGTATTGGTTTTTGTTATCGCGCTTGCGAGTCAAAAAACCCTGGCTCAGTTTACACCATCCAAATGGGAAATCGGGATAAACGCCGGTACACTTATTTACCAGGGTGACTTATCAGAAAGCCCTTTTGGATATACAAATTCTTTAAAGCCTGCTGTTGAATTATGGGTCAGCAAATCGCTGGATCCTTATTTTTCCATCAGGGCCAATCTGCTCCAGGGTTCCTTAGGCGCCGATGAATCTACTTATGCAACGCCTGAATACAGAAGGCACAGGAATCTCGCATTCAATTCTTCTGTCAGCGAATTTTCTGCAGAACTGGTCTGGGATCTTAATGGGAAAACCTATCGCGAGGGAATGCGTAGATTTTCTCCTTATTTTTTCGCAGGCGCGGGATTTGCCATCTTACATATTGACAGGAACTGGAGCCGTTTTGATACAACTTATTTTAATTCCAAGTCAACGGCATCACGGGGACTTGGAATAGACACACTACAAAAGACGCCCGGCTTTCTTCCGGCCATTCCTGTTGGCGCAGGGGTAAGATATATGGTCAGCAATCGAATTACAATCAATTTGGAAGGAACTTACCGTATCACTTCATCCGATTATATTGATGGATTCAGTTATGCAGGAAACCCGGCTAAAAATGATCATTACTATGGATTGACTCTCGGTGCCAGCTACCGGTTCGGATCGAATGGGATTAGTTGCCCAAAAGTCCCTTTATAAATCATCCAGCAACGGTGC
>DATHNR010000207.1:0-5324 GCA_035485835.1 Puia sp. | reverse complement strand
CGTTAAGCGTTAAGCGTTAGGCGTTACGCGTTAAGCGTTAAGCGTTTGGCGTTAAGCGTTCGGCGTTATACCCTGAACCCCCTCAGGAAATCAGCTGTTTTCATTCTCTTCTTACCTTCCATTTGCATCTCTTCGACATAAATATAACCATCCACAGCAGAAAACCTTAACCAGCTTTTACCGTCCGTTTCCATTTCACCCGGCAAAAGCCCATGATCCTTTTTTTCCGGTCTTACTTTGTAAATTTTTAGTGTTTTCTCTTTGAAAGAAGTAAATGCACCAGGGAAGGGCGACAAGCCACGTACCTGATTATGAATTTTAGTAACTGTATTCTGCCAATTGATTTCACAGTCAGCTGCAAAAATTTTTGGTGCTGTCTTTAAAGTTGAGGGATCCGGAATATTTTGTGGTTTTTCCTGAAGGGTTCCATCCAGGAATCCACGGATAGTTCGAACCACTAATGAAGCACCGATTTCTTTCATCCGGTCGTGCAGTTCACCCGCCGTTTCATTCGGGCCAATGGTAATTTCTTCAAGAAGTAAAATATTACCGGTATCAATCTCCTGCTGCAGTTTAAAGGTTGTAACCCCGGTTTTCGTCTCTCCGTTCATGATGGCGCGGTTGATCGGCGCTGCGCCACGATATTGGGGCAGGAGTGACCCATGAAGGTTAATCGTACCCAGATCAGGCATAGCCCAGACAACTTCAGGCAACATACGAAATGCTACTACAACCTGAACATCTGCCTGATACGATTTCAACTGTTCTAGAAATTCCGGGTCCCTGAGTTTTTCAGGTTGCAGAACGGGAATATTATTTTTAACAGCAAATTGTTTTACTGCCGATTCTGTAAGATTCAATCCACGCCCCGCGGGCTTGTCCTGAGCCGTAACAACAGCAGCGATGTGAAAACCGCTTTCAACAAGTGCACGCAGGCTCGCCACAGCAAAATCAGGCGTACCCATAAAGATTATTTTTGGATTGGAATTCATTTTGAAGGCTTAAAGCCTGAAGCCTAAAGCCCAAAGCTTAAAGCTTAAAGCTAATTTCTAAAACAAAACGAAACTAATAACTAATAAATTAACAGGCAGAGATTTTGCATTATTCAGATTGAATTAACTTCGCCAATTATAAAAATTCTTTAGGCTTTAGGCTTTAGGCTTTAGGCTTTAAGCCTTCAATATTTTTTTACATCAAAAACTTCATTATGGCCGTTCAATCCGGTGACACGATTAAAATTCATTACCACGGAAGATTAACCGATGGTACCACGTTTGATTCTTCAGCAGGTCGTTCGCCTCTGGAATTTACTGTTGGCAGCGGCCAGGTGATAAAAGGTTTCGACGACGGCGTTCAGGGTATGTCTGTTGGTGATAAAAAAACAATTGAAATTCCTTTTATCCATGCGTATGGTCCCGAAGATCCTTCCATGATTATAGAGTTTCCTGTGGAAAGGCTTCCGGAAGATCTAAAACCTGAAATTGGTATGCAGCTCAATATGAATAATGCTGAAGGGCAGCAATTTCCGGTTGTTATTACCGATATCAAGGATGAAAATATAATTCTCAATGCCAACCATCCGCTGGCAGGGAAGGATCTTATATTCGACCTGGAGCTGGTTGAGATCCTGGACTGAGTTTTTTCTGAAGAAATAAATATAATGCAATCAGGCTCAGAAGGGAGACTGCAGTTAAAAGGACAGACCCTTCCAGCCCGCTTGTTCCCCCGGTGATGTTTTCATCACCCTTCAAATCCGTTTGCAATAAAGTCTGGAAAGATTCGTCGCCGGAAAATCCTAAAACCGGTCCGACCATAAATTTCCACCCGATATGAAAGCATATGGAGAACCAAAGATTCCGTGTATATATATAATTCAAACCAAGTATCAAACCCATGATCAGCATATTCACAAGAGGAAAAAATCCCAGGGAAGACCAGTGAAAGATCATAAATAATATCGCTGATATCATTAAGGCCAGCCATTTCGGAAAAGAATCCATCAGGTTGTTAAGAATGTATCCCCTGAATATTAATTCTTCGTAAAAAGCAACTAAAACGGTACTACCAAAAGCCAGGAAAAGGGTCCTGGGGTCGAATATGATTTCCATCCATTTTAAATTGCCGGTCGCTTTTAAAAGAAGGCTGGATGCAGAAATGATGAATATAGCGAGCATGCCTCCTGCAATGGCTTCGGATCCGTGGTCATTAAAATCCAATCCCAGGGAAATAAACGGTTTCCTGTCAACCCAACGCCGGAACACATAACTAACGATTAATGTCAATAAAAAAAGAAGTAAAATTAATATCCAGAGGTTTTCTTTTTGGGATAAGGACTGAAAGGTAGTTGCGTCAAATTTTCCCTTATAAAGACCGATTATAAAAAAACTCAGGAAAACGGTAATCAATAGAAATAAAGTAACAAGATATAGCAGCGCACGCAACCAGCCCGATTTTATCAACGGTTTGGAAGAACCGGATTTGTTCATGTATTAAATATTATAGAATCACGAAGATCGTAACTCAGTCAAATATTTGGAATAAATTTCTGTCTACTGCCGAAAGATGATATTTTTAACCTTCATTTTACTATTCATCTATTTATGTCAACTGTTCATTCATCCTCCCTGGTGGACCGCTTCTTCAGGTACGTGCGGATTGACACCCAAAGTGATCCGGCTTCCACCACACAGCCTTCTTCTGCAAAACAACTCAATCTCAGTCGTTTGCTCGTGGAAGAATTAAAATCCATAGGACTGACTGATGTTGAAATGGATGAAAACGGTTATGTCTATGCAAGTATTCCATCCAATACCGAAAAAAAAGTACCTGTTATCTGTTATTGCGCTCATGTAGATACTTCTCCGGATTGTAAAGCCAGTGAAGTTAAACCTTTACTGCACAAAAATTATTCAGGTGCTGACATCATTTTGCCAGATGATCCTGAACAGATCATCCGGACATCCGATCATCCCTATTTACTGGAGAAAATCGGACAGGATATCATCACAGCCTCGGGCAAAACACTGTTAGGTGCTGATGATAAGGCCGGTGTGGCTATTATCATGGAACTCGCTGCCTACCTGACGCAGCATCCGGAAATCAGACATGGAAAAATCCGCTTGCTGTTTACGCCCGACGAAGAGATTGGCCGTGGTGTAAATAAACTTGATATGAAAAAGCTGGGAGCAGAATTCGGTTACACGCTCGACGGACCAGAACTCGGATCCTTTGAAGAAGAGACTTTTTCGGCAGATAGCATGAAATTTATTTTTCACGGAGTTTCTGCACACCCCGGGCATGCAAAAGACAAACTCGTCAATGCAATTAAAATTGCATCCGCTTTTATCGGGGAATTACCTGGAGATGAATTTTCTCCCGAAACGACGGAAGGTCGATATGGATTTGTTCATCCGGTAAAAATGGAAGGGAGTCCCGAAAAAATGCAGGTGGAATTCATAATAAGGGATTTTAATACAGCCAAATTATTGGCCTATGAAGAATACCTGAAAGACAAGGCAGAATTTGTCATGCGCTTATTTCCGGAAGGACGATTTGATTCAGAAGTAAAAGAACAATATCGAAACATGAAAGAAATTCTGGTGAAACATCCACAGGTTTCTGAAAATGCCAGGGAGGCCATCCGACGTGCAGGAATAGAAATAAAAGAATCCGCAGCAAGGGGAGGAACCGATGGATCCAGGTTGTCTTTTATGGGAATGCCCTGTCCGAATTTATTTACAGGTGAAATGGCTTTCCATGGGAAACACGAATATGTTTGTGTTCAGGATATGGAGAAAAGTCTGGAGACAATCATTCATCTCAGTCAGATCTGGGAAGAAAATTCTTGAGTCACCTGTTTCCTGGCCAGAATATTTTGAATAATCTGATTTGCATGTACCCTGGAGTTTTCAATGAACCAGATATGCGTATCCATTCCTCCGCAAACCACACCTGCCAGATAAATATTTTTCTGGTTGCTTTCCATGGTTTCCTTATTGTAACTGGGATATCGTTTCTCATCTTTGGATAATTCTATTCCTAATTTTTCAAGGAATGAAAAATTTGGCTGATAACCTGTCATTAATAAAACATAATCATTTGGAATAGTTAGAACACCTTCAGGAGTTTGAATATCTGCTTCTTTTTCACGGATAGCCAGCAGACTGGAATTAAAATATGCTTTGATAGAACCCTCTTCGATCCTGTTAACAATGTCGGGTCTTACCCAGTATTTTACGCGCTTCCCAATTTCAGGCCCCTTGATAACCATAGTTACCCTGGCGCCTTTTCGGAAACTTTCAAGAGCCGCATCCACAGCAGAATTATTGGCGCCAACAATTAAAAGATCTTGCATCGCATAAAAATGAGGTTCTTTATAATAATGTCTCACCTTGGGCAATTCTTCGCCAGGAACATACAGCAGATTGGGAATATCATAAAAACCTGTCGCCACGATCAGGTTCCTAGCTAAATATGAAGACAGGGGCGTGGAGACTTTATAGTATTCTCCTGATTTTACTACTTCAATCACAGGTTCCTGCAAATGAATATTGAGATTCTGGGATACAGCAATCCTTCGGTAATATTCCAAAGCTTCAGGACGCGTCGGTTTTACATTATTACTGACAAACGGAATATCGCCGATTTCAATTCTTTCAGAAGTTGAAAAAAAAGTCATGTTTGAAGGATAGTGATACAGAGAATTAACAAGCACTCCCTTTTCAAGTATAAGATAACTTAATCCAGCCTTCTTTGCTTCCAGTCCACAGGCCAGTCCGATAGGACCTCCACCTATTATCAAAATGTCCAGTAAATCAGCCATGCTTTCAAAGATAAAACATATAACTCCGATGCCGGAATTTCAGGTTTTCAGTCTCAAAAAATAGTACATTCACGCATACTAAGATCCTGAAAAGGATAAAACTTTTGATTCAAATATGGAAAATCTTATTCAGTTCTGGTGGGTTCTCCCCATTCTATTATTTATTTTTAGTGGATTGGTTACAGTAAGTCAGGGTTATATTGATGTTATTACGATGTTTGGAAAATACAGGAGAATTCTCCAACCGGGACTAAACTTCAAAATACCATTTCTTGAACAGATACAGAAACGCATCAGTATACAGAACCGGTCTGTGGAACTGGAGTTCCAGGCAGTAACTACGGATCAGGCAAATGTTTATTTCAAAAGCATGCTACTCTATGCCGTACAGAATTCGGATGAAGAGACAATTAAAAAAGTTGCTTTTAAGTTCATCGCGGAGCGTGATCTGATGCAGGCCCTGACAAGAACCATTGAAGGAAGCATACGTGCATTTGTTGCT
>DATHNR010000206.1:0-7080 GCA_035485835.1 Puia sp. | reverse complement strand
GCAGAATAAATCTTCAACTGCATCTGTATCACTAGATCCGGAAGATAAAGAAAGTGCACATTATATTCCTGAATTGAATCCTTCGGGGAAATCCCATTAACAGTCCAAATACACAGCAATGAATAAGCGTTTGATTATTTTATCAGGATTTAAAATCAGGTTAATAAATATCATCACCATATTATTTTTATTATGTAATTGCCGTTCAGAAGATAACTCTTCAAAGAATAAAACTGAAACGCAACAGGCTGAGGCTCCGGTAACGCAAGTGTTTTCCCTGAAGAAGGGGCGGATTTCTTCTTCTTTGCAAATTCCGGGTGAACTCATCGCTTTCCAGCAGGTGAACATTTATGCAAAGGAAAACAGTTTTGTAAAAAAGTTGTATGTCGATGTGGGTTCAGAAGTAAAAGAAGGGGACCTGCTCGTTACAATGGAAGCACCGGAACTGGGTTCTCAACTGGCTGCTGCGGAGTCTGCCATTAAATCCCGCGAAGCCATCTACCTGGCGAGCAAAGCCAATTATGATCGTCTGCTGGAAACCAGCAAGACGCCGGGAACTATATCACCGAATGATCTGGAGCAGGCAATCGCAATTAAAAGTTCTGACTATGCCCAACTTCAGGCTGCAGAATCTGCCCATTCGGAAATTATGGAGATGCAGAAATACCTGCAAATACGAGCACCATTCAAAGGTGTCATCACGGCCAGAAATGTAAACCCGGGAGCGTATGTGGGACCTTCCGGCAAAGGCTCCGAACTTCCGCTTTTTAATTTACAGGAACAGAAAAGGCTTCGGCTGGTATTGTCGGTTCCTGAATCTTATACAGGATATCTGAATGAGAAAAATGAAGTAAGTTTTACTGTGAAATCACAGCCGGGTCATATATTCAGAGCCGCAATAAAAAGAATGTCGGGATCCATTGATGACAGGCTGCGTTCCCAGCGCATTGAAATGGATGTAATTAATAACGACAAAAAACTGTTGCCGGGTATGGTGGCTGAAGTTAACCTTTCGCTGCCTTCAGGTGACAGCGTTTTTATCGTTCCCAGATCGGCGGTCATAAATTCAACAGAAAGTGTTTTCGTTATTCGTGTTGTAAATAACCAATCGCAAAAGGTGGACATCAAGACCGGCAGGGAAGCCAATGGGCTCGTTGAAGTATATGGAAATTTAAAAGATGGCGATTTATTATTGATTTCTGCATCAGATGAAATAAAGAACGGAACTATTTTGCAAAATCTAAAAACAGTAACGCTCTAGAATGCCAGTTCAATTCCACTCTTAAGTCCCTTGTTGTATTCCTTTTTATTGAATTTATAAAGAAAAGGGGACCGATGTGCTCCTATATTGCGCGTCTCTGCCAGTTTGGTAATAATGCCTGTTGCCATCAAACGTTTTGCAAAGTTCCTTTCATCCAATTTTTTTCCCAGGATAGTTTCGTATAAAGCATGAATTTCCGGCAGGGTGAATTTTTTTGACAACAGTTTATATCCAATAGGAAAATGAGCTATATGCAGTCGCAAAGCCAGTAATGCTTCGGAAACAATCTGCTTGTGGTCAAACATGAGTGGGGGCAGATCACTCACAGACCACCATTTGCAATCTTCTTCATATTTGCTCTTCCTGTATGTTACCTGAGAAAATTCTGTGAGTGTATAAAATCCGACTGACACGAAGTAATCGAATATCCAATAGTCCGGAGGGATGTCCTCGCCGGATTTTTCTTTAATATACTTCACATTGAACCCGCTATCGGAAATTCTTTTTGGATTGCCAAAAGAACGGAATTGCTGAAGATAAAGGTCTTTTAATCCGGTTCTTAAAAAAGCAATCCGGTGAGCTGCTTCTTCTATGGATTCTGTTTTCCTGATATAACCACCAGAGACGGTCCACTTGTCAACAGCGAATGGACGTTGCAGGAGTATTTTAAGTTCTTTATCGCGATATCCGAAAATGACATTATCCACAGCAACATTGCGGAGGTATTGATCAGCATATTTTATTATATTATCTAAATCTTCCTCTGGCATGTTCAAATAATAAATATTCCGGGCAGCCTGCGGCCGGAATAAGAAAATTAAAAAATTATATTACAAATTCGAATTGAATTTGCTGGTATGAAACTTATCCTCTAGTTTTATTCTGTCAAATATACGGAATGGGTTCAATATATAATTTAAAAACACAAAACATTCATTAAAAATGAAAAAGTCAATCGTATTTATTTCCGGCTTAATTATCATCTTTTTACTATCGGGTGCGATGGCCAACGCGCAAACTGGTGCGGATTATTTCGCAGGTAAATGGAATATGCTGGTGAAAGGTTTGCCCAACGGAGACACAAAGATGTTAGTGATTCTTGACAAAAAAGATACAACGATGACCGGAGTAATACAGGATTCGGTTGGGACAGAAATATCTAAATTTTCTAAAGTGGAACTGAAAGAAAATGAAGTAACAGTCTATTTTACCGCACAGGGTTATGATGTTTACCTGTTGATGACTAAAAAAGATGATGACCATGTAACGGGAAGCATGATGGGTATGTTTGATGCAGAGGGTATTCGTGCCAAATCAGACAAATAATTTCCCTTACACAAATTAGCGATTCGGAACCGGTTAATATTTAGAATATGAAATTGAATTTTCAGGCTCGAAACTTCCTGCGTATAACTAAGTTTATTATTATTAGTATTCTTTTTTCTTTCAGCCGTGGCCATGCCCAGTCAATTCATGTACTGGTGTTTTCAAAGACGGATGGTTTCCGTCATGCTTCTATAGAGGCCGGTAAAGCAGCTTTTGTAAAAATGGCTTCAGAAAAAGGATTTACCGTAGATTTTACGGAGGATGCAACAAAATTTAATACAGCAAATCTGAAAAAATATAACGCTGTTGTATTCCTTAGTACAACCGGGGATGTGCTGAATAATGAGCAGCAGGAGGAATTTGAAAGGTATATACAGGCGGGAGGAGGTTTTGTAGGAATTCATGCAGCAACAGATTGTGAATACGACTGGCCGTGGTATGGGAGACTTGTGGGCGCCTGGTTTCTGGATCATCCCATGCCGAACAATATTCAGACGGGTAAATATTATGTAACGGATAAGAATAGTTTTGCGACCAAAGAAATGCCGGATTCCTTTGAACGAAGGGATGAATTTTATAATTTCAAACAAATCGATCCGTCCATACATGTGTTGATAAAAATTGATGAGAAAACTTATCAGGGTGGAAAGAATGGAGATAATCATCCGATGAGCTGGTATCATGATTTTGATGGGGGTCGTTCTTTTTATACCAATATGGGGCATACCGATGAATCTTTTTCCGAACCCCTTTTCCTTAATCATGTCTGGGCCGGATTGCGATATGCAGCAGGTGGAGATACACCTGAGCCACTGGATTATTCAAAAGCGAAACCGGAAGAAAATCGTTTTTCAAAAGTGATACTTGCAGAAAAACTGAATGAACCCATGGAACTGAGCGTTTTAAATGACGGACGTATTTTGTTCATCGAACGTCACGGTGCAATAAAAATGTACACACTAAAAACGAAACAACTTAAGACCATTGCAACGATTGCCGTCAGCACCAAATACAAAGACAAAGAAGGCAAAACGTCAGAAGCGGAAGATGGTCTGCTTGGAATCAACAAGGATCCGAATTTCGCAGTCAATCACTGGATTTATTTGTACTATTCTGATCCTGTTAAATCTGAAAATATATTAACGAGATATACCCTCAATGGTGATGTGCTGGATCTGAATTCAAAAAAGATATTACTGGAAGTAGCTACACAACGTGAGCAATGTTGTCATACCGGGGGATCGATTGACTGGGATGCAAAGGGTAATCTCTATTTATCTACCGGCGATAATTCAAGTCCCAGAGCCACCCCATATGCTCCTATCGATGAGCGCGAAGGCAGGTCCCCATGGGATGCTCAAAAATCCGCTGCAAATACAAATGACCTGAGAGGCAAAATTCTGCGTATTACGCCCAAGACAGACGGCTCATACACTATTCCGGAGGGAAATCTTTTTCCCGTAGGAACTTCCAAAACAAGACCTGAAATATTTGTGATGGGCTGCAGGAATCCATTCAGGATTGCTGTAGATAAAAAGTCGGGATTTGTTTATTGGGGTGATGTGGGACCGGATTCAAACGGTCCTGATTCTTTGAGAGGACCAGCGTCTCTGGATGAAATCGGGCAGGCAAGAAAAGCAGGCAATTTCGGATGGCCCTATTTTGTTGGTGACAATCAGGCGTATAATCATTTTAATTTTGCTACAAATACATCAGGACCAAAATTTGATCCGGAGAATCCGGTCAACAATTCTCCCAATAATACTGGACTGAATGATTTACCACCAGCTCAAAAAGCATTGATATGGTATCCTTATGCAGAATCAAAAGAGTTTCCTTTGCTCGGAGCGGGAGGAAGGTGCGCAATGGCCGGTCCTGTTTACCATTTCGAAGATTTTAAAAATGCCCCGCGCGCGTATCCGAAATACTATGACGGGAAATTGCTGATCTATGAATGGATGCGCGGATGGATCATGGCCGTCACGACCGACAAAAATGGGAACTATTTGTCCATGGAAAAATTTATGCCGGATTATAAATTCAGCAACCCGATGGATATGGAGTTTGCTGCTAACGGTGATCTTTATATGCTCGAATATGGATCAGGTTGGTTCTCTGCAAATGATGATGCCAGGTTAATACGTATTGAATACAATGGCGGCAACAGAAATCCGAAAATTGTTCTTGCTGCAGATAAAATGGGTGGCGCTCTTCCATTTACTGTGCATCTGACTTCGAAAGGAACAAAAGATCCTGATGGGGATAGTTTGAAATACACATGGAAGATCAGTTCGAAAAATGGGTATTATAAAATAATCAACCAGCCTGACTCAAAAATCACCTTTGCGAAAGCCGGAGTTTATAAAGCGACTCTTACAGTAAAGGATAATAAAGGAGGCATATCAGTTCAATCAATGGAATTAACTGCAGGTAATGAACCACCTGCTGTTTCATTCGATATTGGCAGAAATAATAAATCATTTTATTTTCCGGATAAAGTGTACAATTATAAGGTCAGTGTAAAAGATAAGGAAGACGGATCCACAGAAAACGGAAAAATTAAACCTGCAGATATTGTGGTTAATATCGATTATCTCCCGGAAGGTTATGATAAAACAGAAATTGTTCAGGGGCACCGTACTGCGGAGGAAGCTGTAATTAATACAAAGGGAATGAAGCTGATCGGATTAAATGATTGCAAATCCTGTCACGGTGAATACAAGAAATCTATTGGTCCGGCTTTTTATGCTGTTTCCGTTAAATACAATGGAAATAAAGATGCATTGGAAAAGCTTACAAGGAAAGTTATATCAGGCGGTAAAGGTAACTGGGGTGATGTTCCCATGGCTGCGCATCCCCAGCTTTCTACCGAAGATGCTTCAGAAATGATTAAATACATATTGAGTCTTTCCAAACCAAAACTCAAAATAAAATCACTACCGGCAGAGGGAACTTACGCCACTAATAAGACGCCGAATGACAAAGGCCTGGGGGTATATATTTTCCGTGCATCTTACACAGATCGCGGAGCCAATGGTTTACCAGGAGTGACTTCCGAAGAAACATTTACACTTAGAAATGCGAAGATAAACCCCGTCAAATATGATGAAGTCGTTGATGCAACGAAAATGAGTTATGGTGGAACCAGTTTTATTATTCCTGTCAAAACCGGAAGCTATATCAGTCTCAAACGAATTGACCTCACGGGCATTGCACATATCGATCTCACTGCTATGGCACCGAAGGCACAATTAAATGCTGAAGGTGGTACAATTGAATTGCATATTGATTCGCCTAAAGGAGAACTCTTGGGAAAAACTGCCTTCATTGGTGATGCAGGTGGTGGAGGATTTGCTATGGGAGGAAAACCGACATCCATAGACGTAAAGCCAACTGATGGAGTACATGATATTTATTTAGTATTTGTAAACCCCAATGCCAAACCCGGGGCATCACTGATGGTTGTGATGAATACAACATTCAGGAGCGGAGATTAATTATTATCAGTTATTCGAATGTTAACAGGGAATAATAATTTATTCATGGTTAAACTATTGTCTTTGATCAGGCTCTAATCTTTAAACGCACACACCATGAAAACAATACTTAAACTGATTTTAATTTTCGCGATTCTGGCAGTGACCTTTAGTTCCTGCGTAGTACGTGAACGTGTATATGGCGGTCCTTATGCCCGGCCACATTATACAGCAGTATATTACCGATAGAAGTTACATCTATTGTAAGTTGACAAAAATTTGTCTACATATGTTTTAAACAGCACTAGCAATGTTTGAGGGCCCTTTCCAGGGCCTTCTTATTTTTATTTACCTTATGAAACCTCTTCCCCATGGTACTCATTCATAATTCCATTTTTGATAGCAGTAACAAGTTCTCCAGGCAAGTCTTTTATGAGGTTGGTCAAAAGCTCAGGTATGCTATCATGTATATCCAGTATTACCGTATTTAATTTTTGAGTTGTAAAAGCCAGCTTGTTTGTTTCCAGATCAACAATGGTAATTAAATCATATATAATTTTACCACGCTCCGGTATTTTGAGGGTATTCACTGCATAATTCTTCCCGAGATATTTTATAAATAGTCTTTTCATTTCCTTTTTCATTGGGTAAGATTTTACATCTTAAAATACTAAAGATTATTTATAACTGCCAGTGATCATACCACCATTAGCAGTCTGTTAATAACTTCATTGATCCTGTGCTTTTCCCATTACGGGAAATTAAAAATTTAAAATTCCAGGTGCCTGCATTTCTGAAATTCGCTTTGCATCTTTGTTTCAGAAATGAGGTTTTTACGGTCTCCTGCCGAAAACTACGAATAACGACTATACCCATTCACCGATCACCGGAATATGGCCTAATAGAAACAGGTTTAAAGCCGCCGCTTCCAATTTTCTGAAATTCGCTTTCTTTAATTGTGGATCATCATTTGTTCCACAACAGTCTGGTTCTGCAACTAATATTTTCATTGGTTTT
>DATHNR010000205.1:0-2920 GCA_035485835.1 Puia sp. | reverse complement strand
GTATAAATGGTCTTATAATCCAAATCCTTAAATAAAAGTATATATAATCCGCGTTGCAGATAAAGTGTATAGTAACCTTTACCTGTAATGAAATATGTCTGATCCGCAGGAACTACTTTTCCCGGAACGGTTCCAAAAGATTCGATCTGGTAAAAGGCCTGCACAAGAAAAACATCCTTATTGGCAGATGGTTTAATATAAACCGGTTGTCTCCGGTTTCCTAAATCAAGCCATGTTGGTCTTGAATAATTATAGATTGTTTTTGGATGTACGACAGTCAGATCGTATAGACTGGTGCCGGTAACATTTACAGGTTCGTCATTTTCAAGTGGAATGGAAGGTGAAGTGATTGGAAATTTTTCCAGGTAAGCGTTATAGAATGCCTTTCCAAAAGAAAAATTACTTTCCTCGCACATATCCGTTTGATCTATGGTTAATGGATCAACACCCGTAATTTTTTTGAATGCCATTCCCATGGGTATAAAATCAGGCGTAGTGCTTTTTTCTGCTATATTCCCATATCCGGCATACACAAATATTTTTGCTCCGGGATCCTGTTTTAAAATCTGTGCCAATTGTAAAGCCTGTATGGAGTCCCGTTCGGTTGGCGTATGTTCATCTGCTTTCGGATCCTGGTATGCTACGAGTTTGTAACCCAGTTCAAGGGCAAAGCGTATCATTTCACCTGCTACAGGTTCAGTTGCAAAATGTCCGGTTTTATATGTGAGTTTGTTAAGTTCCTGATCGGGCATAGGATTTAACATTTCCATTGCCAGATACCTGAATCCCCTTTTATATAATTCATCGAGTAAAGAGTAAGCAAATGCCCTGTGAAGTGGTTTATTGTAAGCCTCATTCAGCATAATCACAGAATAATTCGGGGCAATAAAACTTATAAATCTTTTGGCGTCAACATTCTTAATATTTTTCAACAATTGGATGCTTTTGCCAATCTGCCTGTTTTCGACCTCAGTTACATGGGTAGTGTCGGCCATTGCCTGGTATTCCAGCACTGCTTCATAATCGCCCACAAAGGAAACGGATTGACTCAGTAGATCATAATAAACGGGACCTGAAAATATATTTATAAATTTTTTTTCATTACCCAGCAATTGATAAATCGGGTAGAGATAATGCAGGTTATCGCCTATAAGATAATGCAGGTCATTGTAAGTGGAGTCAAATGCATGTTTATTTACAGCAGTAACATAATGATTGAGGCTTGCAATAGATGGATTAGGTTGTGCGCTGGAAAATACCATTGAAAAAAGACCGGGCAGGAAGACTAATAAAACTCTTTTGATTTTCATATCGGTTATTCCATACCTCCCATTTTCAAAATGATCCCCCATTCCTCATCTGTTACAGGTTGAACGGATAAACGACTGATCCGGACCAGCGCCATTGAAGATAATTTTTTTTCTTTTTTGATTTGTTCAAGACTCACAGGCTTAACTAATTTTTTCAGGGCTTTAATATCAATCGCGAACCAGGCCGGATCTGAGCTTGTCGGATCGGGATATGCTTCTTTTATCACTGATGCAATGCCAACTATTTCCGTTCCTTTATTACTGTGGTAAAAGAAGATCTCATCTCCCTTTTTCATGGATCTCAAATGAAGTCGGGCAGCATAGTTTCGAATGCCATCCCAGCGCGTGTGCTTATCCTTTACAAGCTGATCCCAACTGTAAACTTCCGGTTCTGATTTTATGAGCCAGTAAGACATATTGAACCAATTAATAACTTCAAATATATGCTTAAAGCCTAATGCCTAAGGCCTAAAACTGATGCGAAAATGTGAAATTGAGAATTTGTTTAAGTACATATTCCTGGCTAGACCAATTGGTATATTGACTTTGGCTTTAAGCTTTGGGCTTTAAGCTTTCTTTAAGGCATCCCTTTCCTGAAAATATGCGTATACACATTTTAAAGCTGGTAAACGGCTAAACTTTTGCGACAGGTTGTTTTAAGGTCACCACCCGCCTGCCTTCGTGGCATGGTGGGTGGCTTTTTTACCAGCCGCTGCTGAGTACGTCTGCAATATGAAGTGTTTTGAGAGAAAGACCTTTGAACCGTATATAGCCATCCAGGTGCATCAGACAGGAGAGATCAGTTGAAATAATATATTCAGCGCCGGTATTTAGCGCGTGGTTGACTTTCTGGTCAGCCATAGCCAGGGAAATAGATTCGAATTTCACAGCAAAACTTCCTCCGAACCCGCAGCAGGTTTCCACATCTTCCATTTCAATAATTTCAAGCCCCTTAACCCTGGATAATAATTTTCTGGGTTCAGTTTTTATTTTGCATTCCCTTAACGCCGCACAGGAATCATGATAGGTGGCCTTACCATGCAGGCTTGCGTTAAATTCTTCATGATGAAGAACATTCACCAGGAATTCTGAGAATTCAAAGATTCTTTTACCAATAATTTTCACTTCTTTGTTATAGGAAGAATCAACAAATAATTCCTTGTAGTAATTCTTTACAAAACCTGTACATGAAGCGCTGGGGGAAACTATATAATCCGTGCCATTAAAATCTTTCAGGAATTTTATGCAGACTTCTTTCGCATCTTCACGAAAGCCTGCATTGAAAGCGGGTTGACCACAACAGGTTTGTTCTTTATTATACTGAACTGTACAACCAGCCTTTTCCAAAACCCTGATCATATTGAACGCGGTATCCGGATAAAGCTGATCAACAAAACAAGGTATGAAAAGTTGAATATTCAATATGAATCAATCATTAACAGATCTCGTAAAAGAAATCATTTTTATTGCTGCGTCAGCAGCTTCCCGCCCTTTATGTCCATGTAATCCGCCTATTCTTTCTCTTGCCTGATCCACGTTTTCAACAGTTAAAACTCCAAAAATTACGGGGACAGGAAGCTGCTGACGCAGCAATAAAAATGATTTCTTTT
>DATHNR010000204.1:0-4193 GCA_035485835.1 Puia sp. | reverse complement strand
TGTTGAAGTAAATCCGGTTATATTTGCTATTTCGTTATAATTATTGCCTTCCAAATGGAGAAGGATAATTCCTTTTTCTACAGGATTTAATTTTTTAATATGGGTGTACATACTTTCCATTCTTTCATTTTTTAAATTATCTTCCATATCAGGCATGTTTAACATATGCTCGTTGATTGGTATAAGGGATCCTCTCTTTTTCTCTTTATTTAAATGAGCGATTGATGTATTCAATGCTATCCGATACATCCAGGTACTGATTTTTGCTTCATTTCTAAATGAAGGAAAGGATTTCCATAACTGGTAAATAATTTCCTGGTACAAATCCTCTTCATCTTCCCTGCCGGATGTGTATACCCTGACGATCTTGTATATCAGACCCTCATTTTCTTTTATGATTCTTACAAACTCTTCTTTGGTATACATCTAAAGTCTGACTGCTAATGATTAGTATGGAAAAGGTCGCGAAAATCACAGATTGAAGAAATTATCTTTTCGGAGTATATTTATATGGATTCAGGAAGCCTCGATACATAAGGTATGAACAAAGTTGACCAAACCATTAAATGGAAGGCTTACTTCGGTCTTTTTTGGCTTATCGTTATAATGGGGATATTGTTTTTTTTACCTTCCGGAACATTTAACTTCTGGCAAGCCTGGATTTATCTGATGATATTTGGTACATCTTCACTGCTGATCACATTATTTTTGATGAAGAATGATGTGGAATTATTGAAGCGAAGGATAAATGCCGGTGCTGCGGCTGAGAATGAAAGAATTCAGAAGATAATACAGGCTTTTGCGCAATTAATCTTTACAGGCATCATGATTGTTCCGGGTTTTGATCATCGTTATGCCTGGTCGGATGTTCCGGTTTATCTTGTTATTTCAGGAGATGTTTTTGTAGCTCTTGGATTTTTAATCGTATTTCTTGTTTTTAAAGAGAATAGTTTTACGTCAGCCATCATTGAAATTGCAGAGAATCAAAAAGTAATTTCAACAGGCCCTTATAAAATAGTCAGGCACCCCATGTATTCAGGAGCATTGCTATTGCTGGTTTTTACACCTCTTGCCCTGGGTTCATTTTGGGCTTTTCCCTTTGTTATATTAATGTTTATAATAATTATATACCGGCTTCTGGATGAAGAGAAGTTTTTAATGAAAAACCTGGATGGGTATAAAAGTTATTGTCAGGTAACACGCTTCCGTTTAATACCCCGGGTCTGGTAACTCTTAACGCTAAACGCGTAAAGCGTAACGCTAAACGCTTAACGCTTAACGCTAAACGCGTAACGCTTAACACATCAAAATGACAGAGTTTAGAGAACTATACTTATTTTTATAATTTATTCCCCCGTTTTGAGATATAACCAATTAAGACTTTGCCTGCTGGTTGCAATATTTTCAATTGCCCAGTCTGGATTTTGCCAGGATGTAAACAATTTGAAATTAAAGGACTATCGTCCTGTTTCCATTTACAATACGACGCAGGTATTCATCAAAAAAGCAAAATACCCGGTAATAGATTTTCATTCTCACGATTATCCGACATCAGATGCCGGTGTGGACGAATGGGTGAGAACCATGGATGAAACCGGTATTTCGAAAACCATGATTCTTTCTTATTCTACGGGCGCAAGATTTGATTCGGTTGTTGATAAATATAAAAAATATAAGGAAAGGTTTTCTATCTGGTGCGGATTTGATTATACAGGTTATGATAAACCAGGGTGGCAGGAACATGCCATCGCAGAACTCGTGAGATGTCATAAAATGGGTGCCGTGGGAGTTGGTGAATTAGGTGATAAAGGATTGGGAGAATTGTATTCCAGACCGGTGAAGGGTTATGGCTTGCATATTGATGATCCTCGAATGAAACCTTTGCTCGAAAAATGTGCAGAATTGCATATGCCGGTTAGCATACATGTTGCTGAAGACGCATGGATGTACCTTCCGGCCGATTCCACCAATGATGGATTGATGAATGCAGCAACATGGAAGGTTGATTTATCGAAGAAAGGAATTTTGAACCATGACCAGTTGATTGGAACATTGGAGAATGCAGTAAAGGAGAATCCAAAAACGATTTTTATTGCCTGTCATTTTGCTAATTGTTGTTCAGATCTTAATGTGCTGGCGAGATTGTTTGATACCTATCCGAATCTTTGGGCTGATATTGCTGCGCGTTATGGCGAAATAGCTCCAGTACCCCGGTATGCCAAAGCGTTCATGGAAAAATATGCCGACCGTCTGGTATATGGAACGGATATGGGCACTTCGCAGGAAATGTATCGGAGCACTTTCAGGATTCTTGAAACGGATGATGAACATTTTTATGAACGAACGTTATTCAATTATCACTGGCCTTTATACGGACTCGCCTTGTCAGATGGGATGCTTAAAAAATTGTATGCTGATAACGCGGAGAAAATTTTAGGATATTGATGTAAAAATAAAATACAGATTTATGAAATGGTATCATTATTTGGCAGCTTTTTTTTCTGGCGCTTTTTTAGCTAATACGGTTCCTCATTTTATTCATGGCGTTTCAGGGGATTCTTTCCCCAGCCCCTTTTCACATCCTCCCGGGAAAGGACTTTCATCCCCTACAGTCAATGTGCTCTGGGCTTGTTTTAATTTATTAATAGGATATATATTATTAAGGGTGAGCAAGACATCCGTAAAAAACAAGTTTTCCCTGTTGGTTCTTTTCCTTGGTATATTGGCCATGTCCGTTCAGTTGAGCATTGTCTTTATGGAGAAGATGACACAGTGAAAGGAGTTGAATGAACTTCGTAATGAACGACTTCATTTTGTTTCGTAATAAGGTATTTCATCGTGAGAAGATTTTTCCTTCTGATTCCAGTAAGCTAAAGTGACTACATGCCCGTCGGGTGTGTGCAGCAATCTCCCGAAGATTGCATTGATGGGATTAAACATCATATCGGTGACTCCGACAGTAAATGTTGCAGGTGGCAGAGGAGGCGATGGAGTTTCGGTTGATTCAACCACCGGATTTGGTGCTACCACTTTAGGAGGTGGGGAAGCGGCTACTTCAACGTTATATTTATTAAACTGCAGGAGTTTTTGAAGAAAGGAAGCTCTTTCCGGAGTCACATTTTTTTCAACGACAGCACATTTAACGCCATTCAGTTCTTCTGACAAATGATTTTGATTGATGGGCATAAAAAGAATTTTAAATCCCGATGCTCATAGAATAAATATATTCATAAACATAGCTTATTACCCCTGTTAAAACGATGCCAGTCACACATATGAACAAGGCTAATTTGGGAGAAAGAGTTACAGTTAATTTTTTAACAGGATTTTCATTAGAATCCATAAATATGGCTTTCACCACCCTTAGGTAGTAGTAAAGGGAAACAACCATATTCAATGCGGCAATTGTGATAAGTATATAATTCCCCTGTCCCGCACCAGCCATCAGCAGGAAGAATTTTCCAAAGAAGCCGGCAGTAGGAGGAATACCGGCCAAAGAAAACAATGAAATTGCCAATACCCATGATAACATGGGATTGGTTTTATAAAATGCTTTATAATCTCCTATATTTTCCCTCCCTGATAAAGCACTCACCAGGCCGACCACGCCAAATGCACCCAGGTTGGAGAATGTATAAATCAATACAAAGTAAACGACTGATGCGCTTCCAGCCTGCGAAGATCCGGTTATACCAATTAGAATAAATCCCACCTGTGCAATGGAAGAAAATGCAAGAAAGCGCTTTATATTATTCTGGCGGATCGCAAAGAGATTTCCGATAATCATCGTCAGTACCGAAAGAACAAATAAAATATTATACCAGGTTATGATATAGGATTTGAACGCAGTGTATAATACTGTCATTAATACAAAAATCACTGATCCTTTGGAGATGACAGACAAATAAGAAGTTACTGTGACGGGGGAACCTTCATACACATCGGCCGTCCATAAATGGAATGGCACTGCAGAGATCTTAAATCCAAATCCGGAGATTAATAAAATGAGGGCAAATATTTGCAATGGACTGCCATATAAATGATCTGAGAGCGCTGATAAAGTCAACGTGCCTGTAGTTCCATAAACCAGGGAAATACCAAGCAATAATAATCCGGATGAAAAAGCTGAAGAGATGATGAATTTGAATGCAGCTTCACTTGATTTTCTTTTTTCAAGATCGAAGTTTGCAAGA
>DATHNR010000203.1:0-3505 GCA_035485835.1 Puia sp. | reverse complement strand
ATGATATTTGTGATACTGGTGGTACGCTTGCTAAAGCAGCTGGGCTGCTGAAAGAAAAAGGAGCCAGAAGTGTTAGAGCACTTTGTACGCATCCGGTACTCAGCGGAAATGCGTACGCAAATATCGAGAATAGTGTTTTGGAAGAACTGGTGGTTTGCGATACGATTCCGCTAAGGCAGAAATGTTCTAAAATAAAAGTGCTGAGTGTAGCGGAACTTTTTGCAATCGCCATCCGGAATGCATATGAAAACAGAAGCATCACCGGTTTGTTCATTCACTCACAGCTTAGAAATAAGTAAGTATTTTTTAAATCAATAATAAACATGCAAACAATTACCATCGAAGGACAACTCAGGACCGGCCTAGGCAAACAAGCCACCCGCCAACTCCGCTCTGAGGGAAAAGTGCCCGGTGTAATTTACGGGGGTGCACGCGAACTGAATTTTTCAGCGCCTGTCACGGCTTTTAAGAACCTTGTATACACACCGGATTTTCAGCTCGCAGAAATTAAACTGGATGGTGCAACCTATCGTTGCATTATGAAGGATATCCAGTTTGATAAAGTAACAGACGATCTAAATCATGTAGACTTTCTTGAACTGGTGGAGGACAAAAAAGTGATTGCTACTATTCCGCTAAAATTTACAGGCGCTGCAAAAGGCGTTAAAGACGGCGGAAAGCTCATCACAAAAATGAAAGCGCTGAGGGTAAAAACTTTACCAAAATACCTGCGCGAAAATATTGTGGTTGATCTGACAAATCTTGAACTGAACGGTAACGTTCGCGTGGAAGATGTAAAAGAAGATCATTATGAAATCCTGAATTCCCCAAGAATTCCGGTAGCATCTATCGTATTGACGCGCGTATTGAAACAGGAAGAATCAACAGCTCCTGTTGCCGGAGCCGCAACACCTGCTGCGGGTGCTCCTGCTGCCGGTGCCCCGGCTGCTGGCGCTGCCGGTGCGAAAGCTGCTCCAGCTGCTGCTGCTGCGAAAGCCGCCCCTGCTGCAAAACCTGCGGGAAAGAAATAAAAATTAATTCATTTATGAAAAGGCTGTTGAGGTATAACCTGGCAGCCTTTTTTTTAGGATGACGGATGACGGTTGACGGATGACAGAATTTAAATGAATTTCATTCCCATACTCCCATACTCCCATACTCCCCATACTCCCATACTTTTGTAATATGTCTTTTTTAATCGCCGGCCTGGGTAATATTGGTTCTGAATATGAAGGAACCCGTCATAATATTGGATTTGACGTAGTAGATGCCCTGGTATCAAAACATGGTGGCTCTTTTTCAATCGATCGTTTAGCGGCTAAAGCAGAAATTTCATATCGGGGGAAAATATTAACCTGCATTAAACCTACTACGTATATGAATCTAAGTGGGAAGGCTCTGCACTACTGGCTGGAAAAAAAGAAGATTCCACTCGAACGATTACTTGTAATCACTGATGATATCGCCCTCCCTTTATCAAGATTGCGCTTGAGAGGAAGCGGAACAGATGCAGGACATAATGGATTAAAAAGCATATTTGAAGAACTAAAGACTGAAAAATATCCAAGGCTGAGATACGGTGTGGGGAATGATTTTCCCCGTGGCATGCAGGTTGAATATGTATTGGGAACCTGGCGGAAAGAAGACCTTCCGCTGATTAAAATAAAAAATGAAAAAGCCGTCCAGGTCGTGGAAAGTTTTGTACATACGGGTTTGGAAAGAACCATGAATGATTACAACAAAATAGAGATAACGCTATGATTTGTAATTGGGAATCATTATTTTAGCAGTCAAATTCTGACCGGGGTCAAATGACCTGTTCCATCTCCTATGACGAAAATCCACGGCTTTCCAGGCCTATTGAACACTATAAGAATCTACTATTTAAAACCTTAATCGAATATGAAAATATTCTGTGTTGGTCGTAACTACGTTGCGCATGCCATTGAACTGAATAACGAAGTGCCGGAAGAGCCGGTCATCTTCATGAAACCGAAAAGTGCCCTCCTGCAGCCCCATACTCCTTTCTATTATCCGGAGTTCACCAATGAACTGCATTACGAATGTGAACTCGTTCTACGCATTTCAAAAAACGGAAAATATATTCAGGATCGTTTTGCTTCCAAATATTATGATGCACTCAGTGTCGGTATAGATTTTACCGCCCGTGATATTCAGAATGACCTGAAAGCAAAAGGACTTCCCTGGGAAAAAGCAAAGGCATGGGATAACTCTGCGGCTGTTGGAAAATGGGTTCCTTTTCAGAATGTAAAAAACAAAAAGGATATCAATTTTGGTCTTTATAAAAATAAAGAACTGGTTCAGCAGGGAAAATCAAGCCTTATGCTGAATAATTTCGACAGCATCGTGGCTTATATTTCAACATATTTTTCCATAAATATCGGAGACCTCATTTTCACGGGAACACCCGCCGGTGTAGGTGAATGCGTAGTTGGTGATGAACTGGAAGCCTTCATCGAAGATGAAAGTATGCTATCAGTAGAGATTAAATAAATTCCATCCGTGATTTGGCTGATCAAATTATTGAAATGACCGAATCGGGAACATTAATTCGTGCCTTTAAATTAATGGCTGCTGCACGTGCAATGGCAGCTATTTATGAGCAAAACCGCGCTATCTGTAAATATGTTCATTCAGTTTCCTCAGGTCACGAAGCCATTCAGCTGGCAGCCGCCTTCCAGTTTGAGCCACAGGATTATGTAAGCCCCTATTATCGGGATGAAAGTCTTTTGCTGGGACTTGGTTTTTCTCCTGAAATTCTCATGCGTCAGTTGCTGGCTAAAGGCAACGATATTTTCACCGGCGGCAAGGTTTATTATTCTCATCCTAATTTCAACGGAAATGATAAACCCACCATCATTCACCAAAGCAGTGCAACGGGTATGCAGGCGATTCCTGCAACAGGGCTTGCCCATGGAATTTCTATAAAAGAAGCAGCAGGGAAAATTCAAAACAACCCGGTGGTGCTTTGTTCATTGGGTGATGCAAGTATTACTGAAGGAGAAGTAAGCGAGGCATTCCAGGTTGCCGTGCTCAAAAAACTTCCCATCATTTATCTCGTTCAGGATAATGAATGGGGCATCAGTGTTTCTTCGGAAGAAGCAAGAAACATGGATGCATTTTATTATGCCGGCGGTTTTGCAGGAATGGAGAGAATTAGAATTGACGGTTCTGATTTCGAACAGTCATACCATTGCATGCAACAGGTTTTTCAATGGGTAAGAAAATACCGGCGCCCTTATCTTGTCCAGGCACGCGTTCCTCTGCTTGCACATCATACAAGCGGCGTCCGCATGGAAACGTATCGCTCAGAAACCGATCTGGCCAAACATCGTGCTATAGATCCTCTAACAGTTATCAAACGTCAGCTGCAGAAACACGGGATCACACAGGAATATATTTTTGAAATAGAAAAAGATGCGGAACTGTTTGTAACGGGTGAATTTCAAAAAGCCATTGCTGCACCTGAACCGGATCCACACAC
>DATHNR010000202.1:0-3578 GCA_035485835.1 Puia sp. | reverse complement strand
TTGATATTTTAACTTTAATTAAAAAGCTACTTCCGAATCTAGACTACAATTATTTTGAAGGTAAGAGGGTTTCATATGAATTTTCTGCTATTCATGTAGATGTAAATATTGTTGATGGGTTTGAATTGAATAAAGAAAAATTTCTGAGATGGAAAAACGGCGAATTTAGCAATGCAAAATTTATAAATGAAGAAGATGGCACTTATCTCACAGGTTCTGAGGTTGAAAAAATGTCAAAATCAAAATTCAACACGGTAAATCCCAACGAACTTGTTGAAAGATATGGTGCTGATACATTTCGAATGTATGAAATGTTCCTGGGACCAGTGGAGCAGAGCAAGCCATGGGACACTAAAGGAATTGAAGGCGTATATCGGTTTCTCCGCAAATTGTGGCGTTTGTTTTTTGATGAAAACTCAGGTAGGATATGGACAACCCATCCTGCTAACGGAAATGAATGGAAAGTAATTCATAAAGCCATAAAAAAACTGGATGATGATACGGGACGCTTTTCATTTAATACTGCGGTGAGTGCTCTTATGATTACAGTTAATGAACTCGGAGAATTAAAATCCCACAAGAAAGAAGTTCTGGAAAAACTACTGATCATACTTGCACCCTATGCACCGCATGTATCAGAGGAGTTATGGCATGAACTGGGAAATGAGTACAGTGTACTGGATGCTACATATCCGGGATATGATGAAAAATACCTTGTTGAATCCTCTAAATTATATCCGGTGGCAATTAATGGAAAAACCAGAACAGAAATGAATATCAGTCTGGATGCAAGTCAGAAAGAAGTGGAAGAAATGATTCTCGCAGATGAGACGGTAAAAAAATGGCTGAACGGTTCCACACCGAAAAAAATCATTTACGTAAAAAACAAAATGATTAATCTTGTTGTTTAGGCCTTCGGCCTAAACAAAGTGTGAGAGTGTGAGAGTGTGAGAGTCTGGTAGTGTGAGACTGTCAACTGAATACTGTTTACTAAACAAACCTTAGAATATGAAAAACACACATGACAGTCCCGGGGTTTTCATTCCCCCTCCGCTTATTTACGCAGCTTTTTTTCTACTTTCTTTTTTACTCCAGGGATACTTCACCATCAAAAGGGCATTCTTTTTTCATAGCATAGCAGCGAATATCATCGGAATAATATTTATTATTTTGGGACAGCTTGTATTTGGCATTCCTGCCCTGCGACAGTTTTTTAAAACAAAGAATACGGTAGTCCTGATAAAACCGGCTAATTCTTTACAGACTACCGGGATTTATTCTTACAGCAGGAATCCCATGTATCTGGGATTATTATTTACTTACCTGGGAGTGGCTTTTATATTTGGAAACTGGTGGACGATTTTCCTGCTCCCAATTTTGATTATAGTAATTACTTACCGGGTTATTCTTCCTGAAGAAAGATATTTGGCGCGGGCATTTGGAGATGAATATTCCGCTTATAAAAAAAAGGTAAGACGCTGGATTTAATCAGCGTTACGCGTTTAGCGTTTCGCGTTTAGCGTTACGCGTTTAGAGTTACGCGTTAAGGTTTCACCAGTCGCACCAACGCACTGCTGCCCATCGTACTTTCCAAATGTGCTTCATATTTTTTATCACCCACGACGGCGACCATCAGAGAAGTATTTGGAGGTATGGTTCCAAGGTTTTCGGCTACCATTACGAGTTCATTATCCTGTTGCAGGTCTCTCACAGACAGCTTCATGATATAAGCCTGTTCGGCAAGCAGTATATGCTCCTTTAATAAATGGCCATTCAGAAATACTGCAATGGAATCCCCGTCAATCTCTGCATTATCATAAAACCGAAGTTCAATGGAATCACCTTTCAGCGGGATTACATTTTGCAAAATTTTCGTCGTATTGGTATATCTTTCTTCGTTTGTCTGTTGTGAAGGCGGAACAAAAGCAGGAGGTATCAGATCTTTTTTTTCGGGAACAGGTTTTTCATATACAGTTGAAGCTGTTGTAGGAGAATTTATCGTATTTGTTTTTTCTTGTTCAGGAACATTAGGATGTGGGCGGGGAATGAAAACCGTTCCTGAATTTACAATGGGTTCTGGAGAATTTTGTTTTGTTAATTCAGTTCCTGACGATGCAGGTTCGGGATTAAATGCTATTTGTTCGATACTGTCAACAATTTCCGGATGATTGACTCCGTAAACATAATTGTCAATCAGGAAGTCCCATTCATCCGGGAAAAGAGAAGCAGAACTTCCTTTCAACAGGTGCAATTCTTTTTTTTCTTTTAATACATCATCTTTGAGAGAAGATTTTCCATCCAGCTTCATGACACCTTCTCCCGGGCAATTGAAATCGGCAACTGCAAGCAATGGTTGAGGGCCGGCACCTGAATTCCGATGCGTTCCAAATTCTTCAATTAAAATATCATCCCACCAGATAACGTCATTGTCTTTATCGTCAAAATAACCTTTTACTGAATAGCGACGGTAGCTCGTTTTTGAGTCATAATAATAGGATGTCCCGATGAGACTGTCACCCTTTCGAATCAGTTTAAGTTCAACTCTTGAATTTCCCAGTTTTCCCTTCCAGATACCAGTTATCGGCTGGGCTTTTCCTTCAATACAGATAAAGAAAAATAAGATAGCAAAAGGAAGATATTTTATGAAAAGGGTATGGACTTTCATAAAAGGTCAACGCATGCAGGATGCTAATATTTTATAGAAGTTGTTAATTTAGTTGACAGTAGGCAGTCGACAGTTGACTGGAGAAACTACCACACTCCCACACTCCCACACTAACCTAAATAGACTTCTAATAATCCATCGGGAAGATTCAATAAAAGCCTCTTTGATTTATGATCTATCTTTTGCAGGGTTTTATCGTTTATTGGAATCAACACTTCTTTGCCATCAATTTCCAGTTTGCCCAGTACCTGATGGGGTTGTTCAATTATTTCGACAATGGAACCCAGATCATTGCCCTTATCAACAACGCAGTAGCCAACCCATCCTATCGGATTATCTTTCCGGGTATGTACCTGTATTTCTTCTTCTTTCATCCAAACTTCCCGACGCATAAATTTTGAAGCTGCTTCTTTACTGTCAATTCCTTCCAGCTTCAGATATAAATCGTCTTCACCTTTTTTTCTCGCAGCTTCTACGAAATAGGGTAGTAATTCATCTTTCTTTTGTTCCAGAAAAATCACTTTTATTTTTGCAACGGCTATTTTATTACCCAGATGATGCTGAACAATCATTTCACCTTTCAGTCCGAATACTGAAACGATTTTGCCAATATTTCTGTAACTATTTTCCATCTTAGCGCTACATAAAAAAGGCTAATCGTCCACCAGCTGGCAGACGGTTAGCCTTGATAAAAATATTTTACATCGTTTAACCCTGAGCTTCGTTCTCCTGCTTTCTTTCTACTCTTCTTGCCGGAGCCGGACCGCGCCTTCCACCAGGTCTTGCTTTACGATTATCTTCCTGACGTTTTTTAACATGCAATTCATGTTCGCTATGCCATTTGGAAAATTTTTCCATGGCTGCTGCTTCGTCAAAAAGGCCGAGTTTAACGCCACGTAACAGGTGTTTCAGA
>DATHNR010000201.1:0-3824 GCA_035485835.1 Puia sp. | reverse complement strand
TCAAAATCGGAATTTTAGGCGGGGGCCAGCTGGGAAGAATGCTTTTACAGGCCGCTGCCAATTATCCGGTGGAAACGCTGGTTCTTGAAAATGACGCTGAATGTCCGGCTGCTCATCTTTGCCATCACTTTGTAAAAGGTGATATCAGGAATTTTAATGATGTATATAATTTTGGAAAAACACTGGATGGCATTACCATTGAAATCGAATCTGTAAATGTAGAAGCACTGGAAAAACTGGAAAACGAAGGAGTAAAAATTTATCCAAGACCTTCGGCACTTCGAATTATCAGGGACAAGATTCTGCAAAAACAATTTTATAGAGAAAATGAAATACCGAGTCCTGCTTTCAGAATTACACAGAAAAAGGATGACCTGAAAAAATTTTATGACTTTCTCCCCGCGGTACACAAACAGGCTTCCGGCGGTTATGACGGAAGAGGAGTACAGGTTTTATCGGGAGAAAAGGACCTGCATCTTGGTTTTGATCAACCTTCGGTTCTGGAGAAAAAGGTGGATATACATAAAGAGATTTCCCAGATAATTGCTATAAATGCTGCAGGACAAACTGCACTATATCCGGCAGTCGAAATGATATTTAACCAGACTTTGAACCAGCTGGATTACCAGCTAAGCCCTGCTGAAATTCCTCAGCATACATCCTGGCGTGTCGAAGCGATCGCATTGAAAGTGGTGAAGGAATTAAAAACACCCGGCATATTCGCTGTTGAAATTTTTATTGATAAAAACGGAGATGTTCTTGTAAACGAAACAGCCCCACGTGTGCATAACAGCGGGCATCATACCATTGAAGCGAATTTCAGTTCACAATTCGATATGCTATGGCGGGTTATGCTGGATTATCCTCTGGGTAATCCTAAGCATATTGTACACGCCGCTATGGTAAATCTCACGGGAAGTGAAGGAAATGCCGGCGATGCAGTTTATGAAGGAATTGATGAGATTCTTAAAATGGAAAATATTTTTCTTCATCTTTATGGCAAAAAAGAAACCAGGCCGGGAAGGAAAATGGGACATATTACCATATTGAGCCCGGAAAAAAGTGACCTGGTTTATAAAGCAAAAGTCATTAAACAAAAGTTCCGTATCGTATCACATCAACCCCAAATAACAGTATGAACCATGTGGCCATCATCATGGGCAGCGACAGCGACCTGCCGGTTATGCAGCCCGCTGCAGATATACTTAAGTCCTTCGGAATTCCCTTCGAATTAACAATCGTTTCTGCTCACCGCACTCCTCAACGACTCGTCAACTATGCTACAAAAGCCAAGGAAAGAGGATTTAAAGTCATCATTGCAGGAGCTGGTGGTGCTGCACACCTTCCAGGAATGGTAGCCTCACTTACTTCCCTGCCGGTGATTGGCGTTCCTATTAAATCTTCCAATTCGCTGGATGGTTGGGATTCTATACTCTCCATTCTTCAAATGCCTAGCGGAATACCTGTTGCAACCGTTGCCCTGAATGCTTCCAAAAATGCAGGAATCCTTGCAGCATCAATACTTGGCGCTTTTGACGAGAAAATTTCAACAAAAGTTGAAGCATTCAAAAAAACGCTGGAGTCTGATGTACAAGAGAAAATTGCGAAATTGAAAAAAGACGGATGGGAAAACAACTTTGATTAGGGACCTTACAGGAATCTTACAGAGACCTTATAGAGACTATTTAAGCTTTGTATACCTGTGTGCTCCGTGAGAGCCAATAGCCTGCAGTATTCACAGATTATTCTGGCTATACATTTTATCCAACTTCTTCTAAAATAACAAATTCCTGTTCCAATGCAAGACAATTCTGATAAATAAGCTCTAAAAAGGTTTTTCCATATTCTGCATACCAGGGAATAAAATTATCGATTCGTTCCTGCAGGTTTTCCATCGGAAATAAAGATTCCCGGATTTCATGAATCTTTCGGCGTACGTCCTCATGATTTTTCTTTTCAGCACGCATTATTTTCTTTTCCAGTTCTTCGAGTTTTTGTAAAGCCTGCGATTCCAGTTTATCTACATGCTGTTCAAGGGTCTTATCGACCGCGCCGGAAATATTTTTTAGCGCATTATAAAATGTTCCTAAATCCGCTATTTGTGGGGCCAGGTTCAACTGGCGGTTTGAATGACGGCGGATGAAATCTTCCATGAGTTTCTCTTCCGGCTTAAAAATTTCTATTGCCGAAATTCCCGCTTTATCCATTTTTGTCTTCCAGTTCTTTTTGATCAGCAAAAATGAGTCCCGTAAAATTAAAACGGGGTATGGTACATGATAATGTTTAAAAAGGGGTTTTAGTTCAAGCCAGTAACTCATTTCACCTCCTCCTCCCACAAATACAATATTTGGGAGAATGCTGTCCTGGTAAAGCCCGCGCAGTATCACATTCGGACTAAATCGGTCAGGAAAATCTGCCAGTTCCTTTTCCATTTCTTCAGCCGAAAAATGTATATTGGTATTATTCACATAATATTTTCCATCTTTCATTTCTATTCTTTCACGTATATCATCTTTGAGATAAAAAAGGTTTATTTCCCTTGGATTGGCCTGTATCGGAAACTGTGCACTTAACTCCTGAATATTTTTCTGTGTGATTTCAAATGGTAAATGAGTGGTCAGGTCGTCTTTAAAAATAGCACCCATAACGGACTTGAGTAAGCGATTATCAGGTATCAACACGATCAGTCCGTAGGATCCAAAGAGATGGTTCAATAATTTTAGAGTTGCCTGCTGAATATTTTCAGATTTCAGATAACAATCCTTTAGCAGATTTATCAATTCCGGTCCATGGGGATCACCTGCAAATTCGCCTTCTATCCGCGCAATGATTGTTTCCAGTCCTTCCATCCTCATCCTGCCAACCGCACCGATTTGTTTTGTGTCCCAGGTTAGCTTTTCATTATCGAGATAAATATTTCCCAGTTCATCAAGATCCGCATCTTCACTACCCATAAAAAATACAGGTACAAAAAGCCGTTTTGGAAAGCGGGCAGAAAGTGTTTCTGCAATTTTTATTGTGTGAAGGATCTTATAGATGAAATACAGGTTACCGGTAAATATTGCCGGTTGATGAGCAGTTGTAACAGTAAAAGTATTTTTATCTGAAAGGCTTTCCAGGTTTTTCTTTACAGCATCATGAATGGGCAAATCAGCATATTGTGTTTCCAGTGATTTGACGAGTAAACGGCGGTCCGTTGGAAATTTCTCCCGTTGAATTATGGCATCTTCAATTCCGGAAAAAGAAACCGGATGTTCATAATAATTTTTCAGGAATTCATTACCATCCAGATAGTCTGTTATAATCCTGGAAAAATATCCTGTATGTTGGTAAGGAATTCTCTGGGCAGTGAAGTTCATAAATGGTTAACTGAAAATAAGTTACCGGTTATCCGGTGTTCACCTAACAGCAAAGTTTTTATTTTGTTCAGTTGGAAGATTCAGAAGTCAATACTTCACCCTCCAGGTCAAAATCATACGCCTTGGTCATCCTTACAGAAACAAAGCTCCCAATTTTTAATGGGGAGGGTGACTGAATAATCACCTCATTATCCACTTCGACAGAATCAAATTCAGTTCTTCCTAAGTAACGTCCCGATTCTTTTTTATCTACGACGGTTTTGAACACCTTCCCTATTTTTCCCTGGTTTATTTCGTAAGAAATTTCCTGCTGCAGTTCCATCACCTCCCTGGCGCGCTCTTCTTTTATCTCTGCCGGTACGTCATCTGAAAGATCATAGGCAGAAGTGCCTTCTTCATGAGAATAGGTAAAGATGCCGACCCTGTCGAAACGATGTTCTGTCAGAAAATCCTTCAATTCTGATA
>DATHNR010000200.1:0-6774 GCA_035485835.1 Puia sp. | reverse complement strand
GCCCAGGGTTATCCGGGTAAAGGAAATAAATACCGGCTGAGGATGCCTTATAAACAAATTGACTCAGTTATTCGAATGGCTGCGAGGATCAATGCCCTCGTTTTTCTCGATATTCAGGTCGGACAAAGTACGGTGCAGGAGGAAGTCCCCCTGCTCGAAACCTACCTGAAAATGCCCCAGGTTCACCTGGGTATAGATCCCGAATTTTCAATGAAAACAGGTAAAAAGCCTGGAACTGTAATAGGAACTATGGATGCAGATGACATCAATTTTACAATTAAATATCTTTCAGATCTTGTTAAGAACTACCAACTTCCGCCTAAAGTTTTAGTAGTACATCGGTTTACCCAGGCAATGATCAGGAATTACAGGAACATCAAACCTGATCCGCAGGTACAGGTTGTGATAGATATGGATGGATGGGGAGCTCAATCCAGAAAACTGACCACATACCACGATTATATTTATAAAGAACCGGTACAATTCACGGGTTTTAAATTGTTTTATAAAAATGACTTCCGTGAAGCCAATAGCCGTATGATGACGCCAGCGGAAGTTCTAAAGCTTAAGCCGAAACCTGTTTATATACAATACCAATAAAGCTTAACGCAAAACGCCTAACGCTTAACGCGAAAAGTTAACGCAATTCGACTCCAATTCGCATTCAATCAAAATTGGGTAAACTTCAGGTTTCAATTCTAATGCCTTAAGTGTTCAGCATTATGTGTTTGCGTTAAGCGTTAAGCATTTAGCGTTCAGCGTGTAAAAGCATCCGGACGACGATGAACCCGATAATGGCAAGAAGAAAAATTAGAATAATTGCCCAATAAGTCCAGGAAAGGTTAGTAATGGAATGTCTCCGCTTGCGAACTTTTTTATGTTTCAGATGCTGATGCATCTGTTGATTCAATTGTTTTAAAACGGAATCCAGTTGTTTCTTATCATTCACATGATTAAGACCTTCGGAGGCATCAGAAAGAAATTCTGCTGGTAATTGATCCCGAAAGCGGCTTAAATTCTTATCATGCATAATATTACGCAGGTGAATATCCAGTGAATCCGGTATTTTTTTATCCGGATCTGCCGGAATCCTATCGTTTGTTTCTTCTGCCATGTTCACTCGTCAAATTTATCTAATCTCTTTTCCAGTAATAATCGAAGGTTTCTTTTCCCGTTTTGGATATAGCTTTTTACTTGTAATAATGTAAAACCTGTTTCTTCAGCGATTCCCTGATAAGATTTTTTTTCAAGATAAAACATCCTGACGCAGGTTTTTTGTTCCCGATTCAAGTGCTTCAATGCTTCTTCTAAATCTTTTAAAAGCGATTGATTTTTCATTGGATCCGGATCCTCCTGTTCAAAAGCAGGCTCTGGCACCTGGTCGACAGATATCCCATGCCGCTCGTTCCGTAACAGCATCAGGCAATGATTTTTTGCAATCATATAAAGCCAGGAACTGAAATATATGACTTCATATTTATGCAGTTCCGTAATAGCTTTAAGAAAAATCTGCTGTACGGCGTCCTTGGCTTCTTCCGGATTCTTAAGATATTTCATTGATACACCATACAACAACATCGTATATCGTTCCAAAAGGGCCCCAAGCCATTCATTATTATGATCCGAATAAAAATGTTTTAATATTTCCTGGTCGGTTAGACTGCTATGTGGGGAAGGATTCAACTTAATAAATCACCTTTTAAGTTAGATGCGAAAATCAGGTAAATGCATAAACTACACAGACTCATTAGTTCCAAATACCTGCTTATACGCTTCTATTGCATTTTCGATTACTTTTAACGCCATTGTTTTGTCGCCGAATTCTTCCACTTTAACGGCTTTATTTTCAAGTTTTTTATATTCTTCAAAGAAATGCCGGAGTTCGTCAAAGAAATGTTTTGGCAATTCTTCAATGTTATTATAATGGTTTACACTGGGATCTTTGGCTGCAACCGCAATAATTTTATCATCTGCATCGCCGCTGTCGATCATTTGCATCACACCCATTACTTTGGCTTCCATCAGGCAAAGAGGAACAACCGGAAGTGAAGTAATGACCAGTATGTCCAGGGGATCCTTATCGTCTCCATAGGTTCGAGGGATAAATCCATAATTCACAGGGTAATAAAATGAAGAATAAATAACCCTGTCCAGTTTAAGCAGGCCACTCTCTTTGTCAATTTCATATTTTGCCCGGGATCCCTGAGGTATCTCTATGATAGCGTTCACAATTCGAGGTGCATGACTACCATATGGTACACCGTGCCAGGGATGAGATACATTCATCTTATTCATTAGCGGGTTTTGAATATACAAACCTACTCATTCAGTATCATTGTGCAAAACACCAGAAGGAAGCGATTTCAACGTTTGTCGTTGAGGATCTCTTTGAGATCTACCAGCCATTCTCCATTTATGCGGACGATATGCACCGTAGTTGTATCCTTGCGGAAACTGTTTGAAAAAGTGTAAGATGTAACAGAATCATTTATCGCATGAATATTGATAGGGAGAATATTTGCTTCGCGGTATTGCTGCCGCGTGTCACGGTCCATTTTATCAAATCCCTGTTGCCACTTACTGATCAGTAAGAGGTTTATTGAATCATTGAGCAGATAAAAGCGGGCTTTTTCGTAATCTCCGTCCAGGGAAGCACGAATAAACTGTCGGCCTGCATCCTGTGCATCTTCAGCCTTGTTAAAAGTTTTCCCTGCATTACAGGCAATGATAAAAATCAACAGGAAATAAAAGAAATGGGCTTTCAAGGAATAATAATTCTGTTATATATTTTCACTTATATACTAAAAAAGGCGTTAAGCATTTAGCGTTCAGCGTTCAGCATTATTGCCTCCCTGTTCAATTAATTTATCTTTTTCATAAGCCTTAATAATGGCTTTAACGAGCCGGTGCCTGACAACATCTTCTTCATCCAGTTCGATGTGAGAAATGCCTTCAATCCCTTTCAAAATATATAGTGCTTTGGCTAAGCCGCTTTTTTGATTTTTTGGCAGATCAATCTGAGTCAGATCACCCGTAATAATAGCTTTTGCGCTTGCACCGATTCGGGTGAGGAACATTTTTAACTGAAGGTCAGTGGCGTTTTGGGCTTCATCAAGTATAATAAAAGCATTATCGAGCGTACGACCACGCATGTATGCCAGCGGTGCTATTTCAATGGTGCGGGTTGTCATATAATACCCAAGCTTATCGGCCGGAATCATATCGTCAAGCGCGTCATATAAAGGGCGCAGGTATGGATCAATTTTTTCCTTCAGGTCTCCCGGAAGAAAACCCAGGTTTTCACCTGCCTCCACTGCAGGACGGGTCAGAATGATCTTCTTGACCATTTTATTTTTCAGAGCCCGAACAGCCATTGCCACAGCAGTATAGGTTTTTCCGGTACCGGCAGGTCCGATGGCAAAAACGATATCGTTTTTTTCAGAGGCAGTAACCAGCCTTTTCTGATTTACAGTTCTTGCACGAACAGTTTTTCCATTCGGGCCAAATACCAGTATATCATTGGGATTCCTGTCAACAAAATGATCCACCGTTTCAGCATCATCACCACCCAGGATCTGGTTGAAATAATTTTCTGTAAGACTGCCATTCCGCTCCAGATACTGGAGAAGCAGGTCTATTTTTTCTTTTGCAGTCTCCACCTGTTCAGGTGCACCGCTTAATTTAATTTGTGTTCCGCGCGAAAGAATTTTTAGAAGTGGGAATTTTTTTTTGAGAATATCTAATTTGCCATTGTTTACACCAAAAAATTCAATAGGGTTAACGGTTTCCAGGTTAATAATCGTTTCAGTCAATTCCGAGAATTTAAAGTTTTCAAATGAGGTTTCTTCAGCATCACCCGACGCAAGTATTCAAATTTAATAGTTTATATGCACAACTCGAACAACTTACTTATTAACAGATTGTGCATTTAAACGAAGCATTTCTGCATATGTCATATTTTTTTCCATTGCCACGATCGTAAGGCCAATTCTTTTTGCCCTTGTTTCAATTGTTTTTGCCGACTCTATCCATTTGCTATAATATAACTGATGGGAGCGGGGAAGCATATTAAATTTTTTTTCTGCCTTTGGCGAATCAGTAAGACATTCCAATAGTTCTGCAATCACTTCCACAGGCTTTTTATCCTCCGTCAGACTTATCTTAAGCATCGCACCTTTATTTTTATGAACTGCTTTGCGAAGGGCGGCATTTAGTGGCAAAATAAATGATCCGTTACCCATCGGAAGCAGGGCCTGCTGTGTGATAGAATGCGAATCCAACTTCCCCTTAACACGAAAAGATTTTTTAAAACCCGGTTTTAAACACTCAGCAATATCTGCTGGAACAGTGATATAAGACCACCCGGTTTTTTCTCCCTGTTCTGCAAATTGTTGTATAACAGCTGTGAATTGAACCATGCAATAAGGAGATTGCTGGTATAAATATATAAGAGAAAGCCAGTATCAGGAAATTCTGAGTTCTTCTTCAATAGCCTCGTTATATCGGGAGCTATTTGTTTTAACCCATTCCGGTATGAACTGATCTGAAGTAATCAGCCATTCTTCTCCTTCTTTTCGCATTTTAAACATAATTCGGTTCCCCCGGTCATCACTTACATCTACCGTGAATAACTCTTCATGAAGGCCATTTACCTTTCTGAAATTGAATTCTCTCAACCGACCCTCAGCCTTAATCAGTTTGGTAAACTGTATATTTCTGTTGAATTGAACGATCATGGTCAAATATTCAATTTCTACAAACAATTTTCGTGCTATAAATTGATAAGAGTTTATTAATATCCTATGATTTATCCACAGGAACTTATTTTTGCCTGATGGGAGCAACTCCTTTGATTTCAATTTGCATTCCCGCATATCAGCGAGGGGAATATCTCAAACGTCTACTGGATTCGATAGAAATTCAGACTTTTCGTCTTTTTGAAGTCATTATTACTGATGATAGTCCGGGTACCCAACTGCTTGAACTCGTGGAGAACCATCCGCTTATGCCCTTGATTCGGTACTACAAAAACCAGAGGACCCTGGGTTCGCCGGAAAACTGGAATGAAGGTCTCCGTAAGTCAAAAGGAGACTGGATCAAAATCATGCATGATGATGATTGGTTCAGTAACCCCGACAGTTTAAATTTTTTCGTTAAAGCCATCGAAAAAGGAGGTGCAGGGTTTTATTTTTCAGCATATACCAACACCACTCAGGATGGATATTCAAAAAGCATCCGGCTAAACTTCAGGCAGCTGAAATTAATTAAACAATTGCCTGAGTCTCTTTTCGCTTCCAACAGAATCGGACCGCCCAGTGTGATCATTTTTAAAAGGGATGCTGACATGATTTTTGACAAAAGGATGAAATGGCTGGTCGACATTGATTTTTATATCCGGTATCTTAAAAAACACGGTCCTCCTGAATATATTCCAAAAAATCTCGTTCAAATTGGCATTAGTGAGAGTCAGGTTACACGTTCGAGTTTTGGGAAACCGGATGTAGAAATTCCTGAAAGATTTATGTTGGGGGAAAAATTAGATGGCCGTTCCATTCAGCATATTACTGTTTTTGATGCCTGGTGGCGCTTTCTTAGAAACTTATCCATAAAAGATATCACTCAAATAAAAAATTCAGGTTATGGAGGAAAGATTCCTGATTTTATCCCAGCCATAATAAAATTTCAGAATAAAATTCCGGCATCCATTCTAAAAATGGGTTTATTTTCCAAAACTTTTATGCTCATATCTTATTTAAAAATCAGGAAAAACACTTAACGCTTAACGCTTAACGCTTAACGCTTAACGCATAAAGCAGGTTTTTGAATCGATCGATTATCAAATTTTACTATCTTGCGAAACTGAATAATTAATGCGTTAAGCGTTAAGCGTTAAGCGTTAAGCGTTAAGCGTTAAGCGTTAAGCGTTCAGCGTTCAGCGTTATGAGTTAACAATTTCCTGTAAGCAGCATTGAATTCATCGCGGCTGAAATGTTGTTTTGCATAGTTGTAAGCTTCCCGGGATAATTGAAGACAGAAATTTCTGTTCCTGGTTAATTCAATTATTATTTGTATTCCTTCCTGGATAAGTTTTGCCTCATCCAGAATTTCATGGATGAGCAGGCTATTATACCTGTCTTTTAAATGCATCAGATTTCCAGGTAAAGCAGTAACCACGGGTATGCAACCATTGGCCATAGATTCTTTAATGAACATGGGGAATCCCTCATAGGAAGAAGTCAACAAGGCAATATCTGATTCAGCCATGAGTGCCGCCATTTTAACCGGGTCGCTGATTTCTCCATGTATCAATGCCCTGGCCTTTAGTTTTTCAGAAAGCTCATTAACCATGGTTCCGGCAAAATGAAACTCCACCGCTGCACTTGTATCAATTAAATATTCCGCAATCCGGTTAACCAGCCACATTCTTTTTTGCGGCCCGCCGCGACCGGCGCAAATAATTTTTAGTGGCAGGTCAAAGGGTTTCTCCTTTTCAGGTGGAATATCCACGCCGGGTTCAATAAAAAGAATACGCCGGAGAAAACTCTGGTCAATATGAAATTCAGCATATTGTTTTTCGATATTGTTCTTTGTAAAATAATCATAGATTATTCTATTATCTAAATAGCGATAGTTTTCCAATCCGAAAAATTCCATCCCTTTTTTTCCAAAAGTGAAATTGTGCAATAGTTCAGTGCGTATTATTTTTTTATTGACGAATGGAAGCATATCGTAAAAAAAAGTCGAATTAGCTCCAAAAACATGAGCCCGAGAATG
>DATHNR010000199.1:0-5483 GCA_035485835.1 Puia sp. | reverse complement strand
TTCAACGGGAACTCCCGCAGGAGTCGGTCTCGGTATGAATCCGCCTCAATATCTTTCACCGGGAGATATCGTTGAATTAGGTATCGACGGACTTGGATCTTCAAGACAGGAACTGGTCAGTTACGGATTCCTGCCAGTTACATGATCAATCTTACAACTTACACAATATGGTATTTCCCAAATTAGTGATGATTTAATTTAGGATTGTATTCAGGACGCATGAATTGAATATCATTACCATTAAACCTTACTTATGAAATTGCAGGAAAGCATGACCGGCTTTTATTATGTCGGCACAAAACGGGTGAATATTACAAAACTTGTCAATATTTATAAACGCGGTTATGCTTCCGGCAATTTAAACGAGGCAATGATCGAACTGACAAGGAAAGATCGTGCGCTTCCCGAAGTGATCTTTTGTGAGTCGGGGTATGGCTTTGCAGACATTAAGATTTGGGCCGATTTTCTTTCAAAACACGAAAGATTATCTCAAATTCCCCTGATCATTGATGCAGACAGGATAACGGCTGTGGAGAATTTTCATTTTATCAGAAACAGAATAGTAGATGATATATTGAATTTGCAGGAATGGGATGAATCCAATCTGGATACAAAAATTCGTTTCCTGCAGAAATTTAAATCCCGGACAAATGAGCTCGAAAAACAACAAAAAGATCAAATGACTGCACAGATTCCGGGAACCATGCATACAATCTTAAAACGAATCTTTGATATCCTGGTTAGTTTCATTGCGCTTGTTATTCTTGCTCCACTGTTTTTAATAATCGCTTTAGCGATCCGTATCGAATCCAAAGGAAATATCTTTTATATTTCCAAAAGAGCCGGCATGGGATATCGCATTTTCAATTTTTATAAATTCAGAACTATGTCTCCGGGCGCTGAGAGGCGCAGGGCAGAATTCAACCATCTGAATCAATATCAGGGTTCTACACCGGCACGGTTTTTTAAAATAAATAATGATCCGCGTATAACAAGGGTAGGCAGGATTCTCCGGAATACAAGTCTTGATGAATTACCACAACTCTTTAACGTACTCCTGGGAGACATGTCCCTGGTTGGAAACCGGCCATTGCCTCTATATGAAGCTGAAAATTTCACCACAGATAACCTGGCAAAGCGATTCCTGGCGCCGGCTGGTATTACCGGACTATGGCAGGTGAAAAAAAGAGGAAAACCTGAAATGTCAGTAGAAGAAAGAATTGATCTGGATATAGACTATGCCGACAAGTCGAGTCTTTTATATGATATGTGGATCATGGCCCGTACACCACAAGCCCTGATGCAAAGAACAAATACATAAATGTTAACTTAGAAAAAATGTTGCTTGTAAATGATTGCCGACCCCACGAATAGTTGTCCTAAAAAAATTGCTGTAAGATTATTTATTATCCCTAACCTCCGACCACTCCGTGCCCTTTTTTTTCTTTTTATTGTTTCTGTAACAGCAGGTACCGCCAATGGACAAACATATAATGTAGACAGTCTTATCAGTTGGGTTGAAGCGCATCCGAAAAACGACTCAACGAGAATTCATATGATGCACCGTATTAGCTATTTACTTAGCGAAACGGACGTAAATAAGTCTTTTGCTTATTATGAACTCGTCACGAAACTAAGTGATTCCCTAAATTTCACTTATGGCAAAGCACTTGCCAGCATCAATCTTGGAATATTACTTTCATCAGCCGGAAATTTTGAATCGAGCACGAAAGCTTTTTTTAATGCAGTTGACCTGGCTAAGTCATGTGGTGCACGCAGGGTGGAGGCCGTTGCATTAAATAATATAGGAGAGAATTTTGCATCACTGAAAGATTTTGATAAATGCCGTCAATATGCCCTTCAGGCTATTGAAATCAATAGTGCGATCAAAGCATGGCGGGGCGTGGCACTGAACTATGAGCTATTAAATCGTTGTGATCTGGAACAGGGCCTTTATAACGATGCAAAGATGAATCTCGATGCAGGCATGCCTTATGCTCTTCAAACCAAAGAAAATTATGTACTCTCCCAATTCTATGTAGGTTACGGAAAGCTGCATGCCATTCATAACAGGAATGATTCAGCCAATTATTATTTTAATAAAGCCGCCAGTTCTGCCAGGGAGTCGGGAGATATCCGGAATGAATATCAGGCCTATCTGGCAGAAGCCAAATATATGAACCATATTCCCGGAAGTGAAAAGACTGCTCTTCTGACAAGAGCACTCCAGCTGGCCGAACAAACCCACTTTGCGGAAGGTAGAGCAAAAGCAGCGGAACAACTCTCCACCGTTTATGATGAATTAAAAAATAAGGATTCTTCCATATTCTTTTACAGAATGTACCGTTCGGTCAGGGATTCTCTTTTCTCAGAAAATAACCGGCGTAATGTTATCGTAAACGAATCTGAATGGACCATCAAGAAAAAAGAACTTGAAAATAGTTCGCTGAAGGAACTCACGAATTCACAGAAAAGGCAAATAGCATTTAAAGATATCCTGCTATTCCTGACCGGTATCGGTTTCATGCTTGGAATATTTATTGTCTTCTTATTATACAAGTCATTCCAGGCAAAAAAATTAAAAGATGAATCCCAGTATAAACAAAAGATTGCTGAAACAGAAATGCAGGCATTGCAGGCACAAATGAATCCGCATTTCTTTTTCAACAGTCTTAACAGTATTGAGAATTTTATCATGCAGAATGAAAAAAAACTTGCATCAGACTACCTCAATAAATTTGCACGCTTCATTCGCAGTATACTGGACAGCAGCAATACGGATCTGATCGATCTCAGCAAGGACATAGAATCGTTACAATTATATATCGACCTGGAACAACTGCGTTTCAATAATAAATTCAGCTATTGCTGCCAGGTGGATCCCCAACTACTCTATGGCGATTATCAGGTACCTGCATTGCTTGTTCAACCCTTCCTTGAAAATGCCATCAATCATGGAATAGGTCCCAGTGACCGGACAGATTTGAAAATATGTTTACAGGTAAAACTTGTTGACAATATGATTCACTATATTATAGAAGATAATGGAATCGGGCGTGACCAGTCAAAGATTTATAACCAGATAAACAAACCTTTTCATAAGAGTGTGGGCATGAAACTGACACAGGACAGGATCAATATCTTTAACAGGGAAACCGGATCTTCCGGCAGTGTAAATATTATAGATTTATTTGATGATGAAAATAATCCAATTGGTACCAGAATTGAATTTGCTATAAAATGTGTTTCACATGCAAGTGCTTAAGGCCATCCTGGTAGATGATGAATTAAACAGCCTGCAAAATCTGCAGTTCAAGATAAGGGAATACTGCCCTAATGTAAAGGTCGTTGCCCAATCGCAAAATCCGGAAGAAGCGATCCGCCTGATACAACAGCATAAACCAGATGTAATATTTCTGGATATTGAAATGCCCCGGATGAGCGGATTTAAAATGCTTGAACAGATTCCGGAAGTTGATTTTGAAGTAATATTTATCACGGCATATAATCATTATGCCATAAACGCCATCCGCATTAGTGCATTTGATTACCTCGTAAAACCAGTAGCTATCGAAGATCTTCAGCAGACTACCGAGCGTCTGGGAAATTTCAGCTTAAAGAAGACAAGGGAGCGTGCCGATCTCCTGAAACAGAACCTCGCAAATCCAAAAAGCCAGGAAGACAATATTGCCATTCCAACCAACGACGGACTGGAGTTTATACAGATAAAACAGATTATTCGAATTGAATCAAGTTCAAATTATTCGAAAATCATTCTGCAAAATGGTCATCATATGCTTGTGACGAGACAGCTTAAGGATTTTGAAGAACTTCTTCAGGATTACCGGTTTTACCGCGTCCACCATTCCCATCTTGTCAATTTGAATTTCATATCGAAGTATGTGCGGGGAGACGGCGGACAGATCACTATGCGGAATGGTGATATCATTGATGTATCCCGCAGAAAAAAAGAAGTATTTCTCAAATTAATCGGTGGCTGAACCTTTCGTCTGCAATAAGATCAAATAGATGCTTTGTTCAAAAACAAAATAAGCTGAATCAGTTCATTCTCGTCGTACACTTTACTGTTTGTCAATTTAAGGAATTCATTCACCTTTTCACTATCGGGATTTAATTCGAATATTCGCTCAATCGGTCCTTTTTTAAGCGTGAATATGGATCTGTATTCCCTGTTCGGGAAAAAAATATAATATTCCGGCATATCCACATATTTCTCTCTGAAAGCAGTATTGCCGGGCGTCGAAATCGTATTAATTCCAAATGTTTCTTTTATTAATTTGGTATGTACGACTTTATACAAAGAGTACCTGGTTTCGTCATTTACAAGTATCTGAAATAAATCTTTGTCATTTATAAAATAAATATGTTTAAAAACGTACGCTGAATCATTAAAATAAAACAGGGCTGCTTTAAATTCTCTCCTGTCAATTTCGAACATATTTTTATAATCTGCTGTAATTAACAACCTGTGTTCTATTTTATCGAAATTGAATAGAAAATTATCACCGTTGACTATAGAATTATTTGAGGTTAATAATTTCCCTTTTACCCAATTTCCTTCAAACAATAAATTTTTCCCTCTAAACGATCCCTGTGTAAGATCTGTGAACGGCTTGCTGATTTGTGTGATATCGGGATGTACATTTTCCTGTGCATGGATAATGTACGAAATGGTGATGCTAAGCAGCGTACAGGTAATATACTTTTTCATTACCACTAATTCTCCCGTAGGTATCCGAATTTACGAAAAAGATGAGAAAGCAATAATTTTATTCCGAAGCCATCCTTTTATTCATCATTATATTAAGTACGAAATAGCCAATTACCGGTTGCGTACAAATATTTCAGGTTACCCCATTAACCGTATCGTATTCGCAAATAAATCCGATATTACTATTATGAAAAATCTGTCTTCACGCCGTGGATTTGTAAAAAACGCTACCGCAGGAATAGGTCTGCTTGCCATGCCTTCACTCCTGACGGGAAAAACCGAATCCGCTAAACTGGTGAATATTGTCTGTGTTGGTGGTCATCCCGACGATCCTGAAAGTGGTTGTGGCGGCACATTGGCGAAATTTGCGGCTGCAGGTCATGGAGTTACCATTGTCTACCTTACCCGCGGAGAAGCGGGCATACCCGGAAAATCTCATTCTGAGGCAGCCGATATAAGAAGCCATGAATCTATTGAAGCCTGTAAAATACTGCGCACAAAACCTGTTTTCGCCGGACAAATTGATGGCGATACCATCATGAATAATGACTGGGTGCATAAATTACAGGCCATTCTGGATGAAGAAAAGCCCGATATCGTATTCACCCATTGGCCTGTCGATTCCCATAAAGATCATCAGATAGCCAGTCTTCTCACCATTCAATGCTGGATAAGAGCAAAAGATAAATTTGACCTGTATTTCTTCGAAGTATGTACGGGCGAACAAACCATGATATTCAAACCCACGGAT
>DATHNR010000198.1:0-12422 GCA_035485835.1 Puia sp. | reverse complement strand
TCTCGACTTTCTTTTCGTGGATAACGCAGCTATGCAGATCATTGTTAATCCAAAACAATTCGATGTAATTCTTACCGAGAATATGTTTGGCGATATTCTCAGTGACGAAGCCAGCGTAATCAGCGGATCTCTTGGATTACTACCCTCTGCTTCCGTCGGTAAAGGACCTGCACTGTTTGAACCCATTCATGGATCATATCCGCAGGCTGCCGGAAAAGATATTGCTAACCCCCTGGGATCAATTCTCTCTGCTGCCATGATGCTGGACCATTTTGAATTGCATAAAGAAGCAGCGCTTGTACGGGAAGCCGTGGAATGGACCCTGATCAATGGATTTGTAACCAAAGACATTGATCCCGTGAATTTCTATTTCACTACAACCATTGGTGAACTGATCAGTGATTACCTGGTCGGAAAAATATCAGGCTCCGAGCTCAATCAGGAAAATATTGCGCTTAGGAAGTCAACGATAATTTAGTTCTTTGTTTTATAAATAGCGGTTCGTATATTCGCATTCAACACGTCTCATGTTGCAAAGCAGTATATATAATAACATTCTTATTTCACGACTGGTGGTGGTCATTATTATTATTATATCTGTTATTCCCGGAGGCGGTTGATCGCGTTAAAATTTCAAAATCATTATAACGACCCGCCTCAAAGGCGGGTTTCTTTTTTTATACAAATTAATATGGCAGAACTCAACAAACATTCCAGGACATTAACTCAGGATGAGACACAACCCGGTGCTCAGGCAATGTATTATGCTATTGGTTTTACCGAGGATGATTTCAAAAAAGCGCAGGTGGGTATTGCCAGTATGGGCTGGGATGGAAATCCCTGCAATATGCATCTCAACGATCTGGCCAAATCTGTAAAAGCCAGTGTAAATAAAACAAATCTGCTGGGATTGATATTTCATACCATTGGAGTAAGTGATGGTATGAGCATGGGTACCGATGGAATGAGGTATTCTCTCGTTAGTCGTGATATTATTGCGGACAGCATTGAAACCAATGCGGGTGCCCAATATTATGATGCGGTCGTCACCATTGCAGGATGCGATAAAAATATGCCGGGTTCAATTATCGCCATGGGCCGGTTAAATCGTCCGGGCATCATGTTATACGGAGGAACCATTGCACCGGGTCACTACAAGGGCCAGGACCTGAATATCGTTTCTAATTTTGAAGCCCTGGGACAAAAAATCGCCGGCAACCTGAGTGAAGCGGATTTCAAAGCCATTGTTAGAAACAGCTGTCCGGGCGCCGGAGCCTGCGGCGGCATGTACACTGCTAATACCATGGCTTGTGCCATTGAAGCCCTGGGCATGAGCCTGCCCTATTCTTCTTCCAATCCCGCATTAAGTGATGACAAACAAAAAGAATGTGCAGCTATTGGAGAAGCTATTAAATTATTACTTGAGAAAGATATTAAGCCAAGGGATATCATGACAAGTAAAGCATTTGAAAATGCGATTACCGTAGTGATGATACTTGGTGGTTCTACCAATGCTGTGCTGCATCTGATTGCCATGGCAAAAAGTGTGGACATTCCATTGACACAGGATGATTTCCAGGCGATCAGTAACAAGACTCCCATGCTGGCTGATTTTAAACCCAGTGGGAAATACTTAATGGAAGACCTGCATCAGTATGGCGGGGTGCCTGCTGTAATGAAATATCTGCTGAAGAATGGTTTCCTTCATGGTGAATGCCTGACGGTAACAGGAAAGACAGTTGCTGAAAATTTGCAGTCCGCTCCAGATCTCGATTTTAATCAGCAAAAAATAATCATGCCGCTTGACAAACCCCTCAAGGCAACGGGACACTTACAAATTCTCTATGGGAATCTTGCAGAAGGAGGAAGTGTTGCAAAGATCACTGGCAAAGAAGGAGAACGTTTTGAAGGAACAGCAAGGGTTTTTGATGGCGAACACGATCTGATCCGTGGGATTCAGTCGGGCAAAGTACATGCGGGAGATGTTGTTGTGATCCGGAATATCGGTCCGAAAGGGGCACCCGGTATGCCTGAAATGCTGAAACCAACGGGTGCCATCATAGGGGCAGGACTTGGAAAAACAGTCGCGCTTATTACAGATGCACGCTTTAGTGGTGGTACGCACGGATTCGTTGTTGGACATATTACCCCGGAGGCCTACGAAGGGGGGCTGCTCGGGCTGGTGGAAGACAATGATATCATCGAAATCGATGCGCTTAAAAATTCTATCAATTTAAAAGTGAAGGATGAAGTGATCGCGGAAAGAAGAAAAAAATGGAAAAAACCAGCTCTGAAAGCAACAAAAGGTGTCCTGTTTAAATATGCCCAGGTTGTAAAAGATGCTTCACAGGGATGCGTAACGGATGAAGCATAAGAAAGTATGGGAGTATGGGAGTATGGGAGTGAAATTCAAACAAGGTCATCGGTCAACCGTCATCGGTCATCGGTCATCGATCATCGGTCATCGGACATCGAACAATAAAAGAATCTTAAATAAGAAAAAGTATGGAAACGCTCGAAGTGAAAAAAAATAAAACAGCAAAGGCAAAACATGCCATTCGGAAATTGTCCGGTTCAGCTGCTTTGCTGGAAGTATTTCTTTCAGAAAAAGTGGATACGATTTTCGGATACCCCGGCGGAGCCATCATGCCTATTTACGATGCATTGTACGACTACCAGCAAAAAATGAATCATGTGCTTGTCCGTCATGAACAGGGCGCTATCCATGCCGCACAGGGTTATGCGAGGACTTCCGGAAAAACAGGAATTGTTTTTGCAACGAGTGGACCCGGTGCCACAAATCTTGTAACTGGTCTTGCAGATGCCATGATCGACAGTACTCCTCTGGTTTGTATTACCGGTCAGGTATATGCGCATTTACTGGGAACAGATGCTTTCCAGGAAACGGATGTCATAAATATTACAACACCGGTCACCAAATGGAATTACCAGATAACCGATGCAACGGAAATTCCTTCAGTACTGGCCAAAGCATTTTATATAGCAGCGAGCGGGAGACCGGGACCCGTACTCATTGACATTACCAAAAATGCTCAGATCCAGCAATTTGATTATGAAGAATATCAGCCAAGCGAACATATTCGCAGTTACAGGCCCAAACCCATCGTCCGCAAAAAGTTTGTGGAAGAAGCAGCCAAACTGATAAACGAAGCAAAAAAACCTTTTGTGGTTTTTGGGCAGGGAGTAATTCTCGGGCATGCTGAAAATGAATTTAAAAATTTCCTTGATAAATCCGGTATCCCCGCCGCCTGGACTATCCTGGGGATGAGCGCCATTCCAACTGATTATCCCCTGGCAGTCGGAATGCTGGGTATGCATGGCAATTACGGACCCAATGTCCTTACAAACGATTGTGATGTATTAATCGCCATTGGCATGCGATTCGATGATCGTGTAACAGGACGACTGGATAAATATGCAAAACAGGCTAAAGTAATTCACCTGGATATTGATCCGGCAGAAATAGATAAGAATGTGAAATCAACTGTTCCTGTTTGGGGCGACTGCAAGGAAACCCTTCCGCTGCTTACGAAGTTAATTGAGAAGAAAACACATAAGGAATGGTTGCAGAAATTCAAGGATTACCAAAAGCAGGAGGATGAAAAATGTATATACCCTGAAATGCATCCTGCTAATGAAATACTTTCCATGGGTGAAGTAATCGATGCATTGAATAAACTTACAAACGGAAATGCAATCCTGGTAACAGATGTAGGTCAGCATCAGATGGTCACCTGCCGCTATGCAAAGTATAATCAGTCTCGCAGCAATATAACTTCAGGAGGACTCGGTACGATGGGATTTGCACTACCCGCAGCCATCGGTGCAAAATATGGAGCCCCTGATAGAACAGTTGTCACCATCGCAGGCGATGGAGGATTCCAGATGACCATACAGGAACTGGGTACCATTATGCAAACCAGAATCGATGTGAAAATAATCGTATTGAATAATCAGTTCCTGGGAATGGTGCGTCAATGGCAGGAGCTCTTCAACGACAGGAGATATTCTTTCGTGGATATTCAAAGCCCCGATTTTGTTGAAGTGGCAAAAGCGTACCATATCGAAGGACAAAAAGTTACGGACAGAACGCACCTGAATCAGGCATTGAAAAATATGCTGGATCATAAAGGAGCTTACCTGCTTGAAATAATGGTTGGTAAAGAAAACAATGTTTTTCCCATGGTTCCTCAGGGATGCAGCGTGAGTGAAATCAGGTTAAGCTGAGGAGAGTGTGAGAGTGTGAGAATGAAGTTTAACTATAGATATGTCAGATAAAAGAAAACATTTTGTTCATCAGTCGTTGAGCGTTAGGCTTTAGGCATTAAGCATTATAATTTATGTTAAAAAAAGAATTCACCATAACGGTTTACACAGAAAATCAGATCGGATTGCTCAACCGGATTGCGATCATATTCTCCAGGAGAAAGATCAATATTGAAAGCATGAACACATCCCCATCTGAAATTGATGGCATTCACCGCTTTACAATTGTCATAAATGAAACGGAAGAAGTTGTAAAAAAACTTTGTCGCCAGATTGAAAAACAGGTGGAAGTGCTGAAGGCATATTTTAACCAGAACGATGAAATTGTCTGGCAGGAACTTGCCTTATACAAAGTTTCCACCGATCAGATCGTGGAGAAAGTAAAAGTAGAACGGCTGCTGAGAAAGTATGGTGCAAGAGCGGTCGTTATCCGGAAAGATTATACCGTTTTTGAAACTACAGGACACAGGGAAGAAACCGACGGGCTGCTGGAAGCCCTGGAGCCTTATGGAGTTATAGAATTTGTACGCAGCGCGAGAGTGGCTATTATAAATGCAAGCAGTGGTTTTCATGAAAAACTTAAAGAATTCGAACAGACTGAACCAGGTGAAGAACTGATAGAAAATGAATACCTGGATAAACAGGATGAAGTGTTTACTATGTAGTTGGCGGTTGACGGTTGACGGTTGACGGTTGGCGGTTGGCGAATAAAAAATGAGAAACATAAAATATAGAATTAACAACTAATAATTAATAATTAATAATTAAAAAATGGCACAATTAAATTTCGGCGGAGTTGTAGAAACGGTAGTAACCCGTGAAGAATTCCCGTTATCGAAAGCTCAGCAGGTTCTCAAAGATGAAGTAGTAGCTGTAATCGGATACGGCGTGCAGGGACCAGGACAGGCTTTGAACCAGAAAGATAATGGCATCAATGTAATAGTAGGTCAACGTAAAAATTCGAAGACCTGGGATAAAGCAGTGCGCGATGGATTCGTTCCGGGCAAAACACTTTTTGAAATTGAAGAAGCCCTCGAAAAAGGAACCATCATATGTTATTTACTAAGCGATGCAGCACAGATTGAATTATGGCCAACAGTTAAAAAACATCTTACCAAAGGAAAAGCCCTGTATTTTTCTCACGGTTTCGGCATTACGTTTAAAGAACAAACCGGTATCATTCCCCCTGCTGATGTGGATGTGTTTCTCGTAGCTCCAAAAGGTTCGGGAACCTCGCTTAGAAGAATGTTCCTTCAGGGCCGGGGTCTCAACAGCAGTTATGCAATCTTTCAGGATGCAACCGGAAAAGCAAAAGACCGCGTAATCGCACTTGGAATTGCCGTCGGAAGCGGATACCTTTTTGAAACAAATTTTAAGAAAGAAGTATACAGTGACCTGACCGGGGAACGTGGTACACTCATGGGCGCCATACAGGGAATCTTTGCTGCACAATACCAGGTATTACGCGATAAAGGTCATACGCCTTCCGAAGCGTTTAATGAAACCGTTGAAGAACTTACACAAAGCCTCATGCCCCTGGTCGCAGAAAACGGTATGGACTGGATGTACGCCAACTGCTCAACAACAGCACAACGCGGCGCTCTTGACTGGTGGAAAAAATTCCGCGATGCAACTGCACCGGTGTTCAAGGAACTGTACGAAAGTGTGGCAGCCGGTAAAGAATCACAACGTTCGATTGATAGCAACAGTAAATCAGACTATCGCGAAAAACTAGAAGTGGAATTAAAGGAATTGAGGGACAGCGAAATGTGGCAGGCAGGAAAAACAGTCAGAAGCCTTCGCCCGGAAAATCAACCTGCACCGGTTCTTAAATCAGATAAGAAGCAGCCTGAAAAAGTATAAATATGGAAACATCAACACGTGCCGTTTCGCTGGATGTTGCCGGAGCAGCTGAAAGATTAAAAAAAGTAGTTATAAGAACTCCCCTGATTTTAAATCAGAATCTTTCACGAAGATATCAGTGTAATGTTTACCTGAAACGGGAAGACCTGCAGGTTGTGAGATCTTATAAAATCAGGGGCGCATATAATATGATGAGTAGTCTTCCGGATGAAATTCTCAAGAAAGGTGTTGTATGTGCAAGCGCTGGAAACCACGCACAGGGATTCGCGTATTCATGCAAAAAACTCAATGTGAAAGGTGTTGTGTTCATGCCGATCATTACACCCAAACAAAAAGTGGATCAGACTAGAATGTTCGGCGAAAATTATGTCGAGATCAGGCTCATCGGAGATACTTTTGATGACTGCGCAATCGCTGCTAAAAAATACACAACAGAAAATCAGATGGTCTTTATTCCTCCGTTTGAAGATCTTCGGATCATTGAAGGACAGGCAACGGTAGCACTCGAAATCCTGGAAGATCTTTCAGATATCGATTTCCTTTTTGTTCCTGTGGGAGGCGGCGGTTTGGCTTCAGGTACGGGCACTTATTTCAAAACTTATTCTCCCAAAACAAAGATCATTGGTCTCGAACCCGAAGGAGCACCTTCTATGGCAGAGGCATTTAAAGCAGGACAACCAGTAACACTGGAAAAAATTGACCGCTTTGTGGACGGGGCTGCTGTCAAGAGAACGGGAGACCTTACTTTTTCTATATGTCAGGAAATGCTTGATGAGCTGGATCTTGTTCCCGAAGGCCGGGTCTGTACCACCATTCTGAAACTTTATAATGAAGAAGCGATCGTTGTTGAACCAGCAGGTGCTTTATCCATAGCTGGTTTGGAAAAAAGAGCGGAAGAAATCAAGGGCAAGACAGTTGTTTGTATCGTAAGTGGCAGTAATAACGATATTGACCGTATGCCGGAAATAAAAGAAAGATCACTTCAATATGAAGGACTGAAACATTATTTCCTTATCCGCTTCGCACAACGCCCCGGAGCACTGAAAGAGTTTGTAAATAACGTACTTGGACCAAATGATGACATCACCCGTTTTGAATATATGCAGAAGACTGATAAAGAATCCGGGCCGGCTGTAGTGGGCATTGAACTCGTAAGCAGGACTGACTATGAAGTGCTGCTGGAAAACATGAAAAAATACCAGATCGATTACACCGAAATAAATAAGAATGATACCTTATTCAGTTTGTTGGTTTAATAAAAAAGGGAAAATGATTATTCGGAATGGAAATTGAACATTTGCCTGTCGTTCTGCGTTAAGCGTTAAGCGTTACGCGTTACGCGTTAGGCGTTAGGCGTTAAGCTTTTTCACTTTTTTACTTAACAAAATATCAGTTTTTTTATATATTTTTAAACGAATCGCTCCCTTCCTTAGAAAAATCATTTGAATACGATTGTATTGATGCCATTTCACAGCTTAACCGATAAAAATGGAACAAAATCAAGGATTATATCATCCTTCTTTTGAGCGGGATGCTTGTGGCATCGGGTTTGTCGCCAACATCAAAGGCTATAAATCACACCAGATCATCTCAGACGCGCTGACGATCCTCGAGAATATGGAACATCGTGGTGCCTGCGGATGCGAAAGTAATACCGGAGATGGAGCAGGCATTATGATCCAGACCCCGCATGAATTCTTTTTTGATGAATGTATCCGGCTGGGGTTTCACCTGCCCGCTTATGGTAAATATGGCGTAGGAATGATTTTCTTTCCGCGGGACCTGATGCTAAAGGAGGAATGCAGGGATATTTTCAACCGTGCTGCAGATAAACTGGGACTCGAAGTACTGGGATACCGCAAAGTGCCCGTGAATCCTGATGGAATCGGACCTACTGCCCTTTCTGTTGAGCCGGATATCGAACAGGTTTTTATAGCAAGCCCTGATCATATCAATGATCCGGAAGAATTTGAACGCAAGCTGTTCATACTTCGGAATTATGCAAGCCATACCATTCAGAATTCTGTCAAGAAAGATCCGATCGGATTTTATCTCGCATCACTTTCTTACAAAACAGTTGTATATAAAGGTCAGCTCACCAGTCTTCAGGTTAGGAATTATTTTCCTGACCTGAACAATAACAGAATAGTTTCTGCCTTCGGTCTCATTCATTCCCGTTTTGCAACGAATACTTTTCCATCCTGGAAACTTGCACAACCTTTCCGTTACATCGCACATAACGGCGAAATCAATACAGTGCAGGGAAACCTGAACTGGCTGAAGACGAGCGAAAAAGTATTTGAATCCCCCTTCTTTACGAAAGAGGAAATGGAAATGCTTCTGCCACTGATTACTGACGGACAGTCGGATTCCGCCTGTCTCGATAATATGATTGAACTGCTGCTTCTTTGCGGCCGCTCACTTCCCCATGTAATGATGATGCTGATACCCGAAGCCTGGGATGAAAACGATCAGATGGATCCGGTGAAGAAAGCGTTTTATGAATTCCATGCATCACTGATGGAACCCTGGGATGGACCGGCTTCCATTTCTTTTACGGATGGAAAAATGATTGGCGCAACACTCGACAGAAACGGACTCCGTCCTTCCCGCTATTGTGTAACCACCGACGACCGTGTCATCATGGCTTCTGAAACCGGTGTACTTCCCATTGACCAAAAAATGATACGTGAGAAAGGAAGACTTCAGCCGGGAAAAATGTTTGTAGTAGATATGGAGCAGGGAAGGATCATCAGCGATGATGAACTGAAGAATAAAATTTGTTCATCAAGACCATATGCAGAATGGCTGAATAAATATAAGATCCGCCTGGAAGAATTACCTGAACCGCGCGTGCTGTTTACTGAACTGCATCACGATCAGATATTCAAATACCAGAAAGCATTCGGATATACTACAGAAGATATCGAGTCCATCATTATGCCGATGGCAGTAGACGGAAAGGAACCAATTGGTTCCATGGGTTCGGATATTCCACTAGCTGTGCTCAGTGATGAACCACAACACCTCAGCAGCTATTTCAAACAATTATTCGCTCAGGTAACCAATCCACCCATCGATCCGATCCGCGAAAGACTGGTTATGTCGCTCGCAACATTTGCCGGAAATAATGGAAATCTTTTGGTTGAAGAACCATTGGCCTGCCACTGCGTTGCATTGAAGCATCCTGTTCTCTCCAACCATGAACTGGAAAAGATCCGCAGTATCGATACAGGTATCTTTCAGGCTAAAACATTACAGTTATATTTCAGGGCCGACGGAAAACCCGGCTCATTGCAGGCTGGCGTAGAAAGGCTCTGTCGTTATGCTGTCGATGCCGCACTCGACGGATTTGAAGTGTTGATATTATCTGACAGGGCTATTGATTCAGATCATGCGCCCATACCAACACTGCTGGCAACAGCTGCAGTTCATCACCACCTTATCAGGAAAGGATTGCGGGGACAGGTTGGAATTATCGTGGAAGCAGGCGATGTCTGGGAAGTACACCACTATGCCTGCCTCATTGGTTTCGGAGCAACAGCCATCAATCCTTATCTGGCACTCGCTACCATTCATGACGCGCGCATTACAGGAAAACTGCAAACGGATTTGAATCCGGATTATCTCAGGAAAAATTATGTAAAAGCAGTTAATGATGGATTGCTGAAGGTTTTCTCAAAGATGGGAATCTCCACATTGCAATCCTACCAGGGAGCCCAGATTTTCGAGATCATCGGCCTGAATCATTCCGTAGTTGATAAATATTTTACAGGCGCTACTTCTCGTATCGAAGGCATGGGTCTGGATGAAATTGCCAGGGAAACACTTGCAAAACATTTATTCGCATTCAGCGGTAAAGTTATACCGGTAGAAAGATTACCAACAGGAGGTGTTTATCAATGGAAAAGAAAAGGAGAATTCCATCTTTTCAATCCGAATACCATTCACTACCTGCAATATTCCACGCACATGAACGATTATGCATCGTTCAAAAAATATTCAAAGCTGGTGAATGACCAGATGGAAAAATCTGCAACCATCCGGGGGATGTTCCAGTTCAAAAGAAACCGCCCATCCATCTCACTGGAAGAAGTGGAGCCTGAAGAAAGCATCCTGAAAAGATTTGCAACCGGTGCCATGAGTTTCGGATCCATATCTCATGAAGCGCATTCAACCCTTGCTGTTGCAATGAACAGGATCGGCGCGAAAAGTAATACGGGAGAAGGTGGTGAAGATGAATTCCGTTTTGAAACACTTGAGAACGGCGATTCGATGCGCTCTGCGATCAAACAGGTTGCGTCTGCACGTTTTGGAGTCACCAGTTATTATCTTACACAAGCCGACGAATTACAAATTAAAATGGCGCAGGGTGCTAAACCAGGTGAAGGAGGACAATTACCCGGACATAAGGTTGATGAATGGATTGGAAAAGTGAGGCATTCAACACCCGGCGTGGGATTGATATCTCCTCCGCCCCATCATGATATTTATTCCATCGAAGATCTGGCACAATTGATCTTTGATCTGAAGAATGCAAATCGCCAGGCCAGGATCAGTGTGAAACTTGTTTCAAAAGCAGGCGTTGGTACGATAGCGGCCGGCGTTGCCAAAGCAAAATCAGACGTAATTCTCATATCAGGGCACGATGGCGGAACCGGCGCTTCACCAATAAGTTCCATTCGCCATGCAGGGCTTCCATGGGAACTCGGCCTTGCTGAATCCCATCAGACACTGGTAAAAAACAAATTGCGCAGTCGTGTAGTGCTGCAAACAGACGGACAATTGAAAACCGGACGTGATGTTGCCATTGCTACATTACTGGGTGCTGAGGAATGGGGTGTGGCAACTGCTGCCCTTGTTGTGGAAGGTTGTATTATGATGCGGAAATGCCATATGAATACATGCCCCGTGGGTGTTGCAACGCAGGATCCTGAATTGAGAAAACGTTTTTCAGGTAATGCGGATCATGTGGTGAACCTGTTTAAATTCCTTACCAGGGAATTAAGGGAAATCATGGCGGAGCTTGGATTTCGCACGATTGAAGAAATGGTTGGACAGGTGGAATGCATTGAAGTGAATGACAGCCATAAACACTGGAAAACAAAAAAATTAAATCTCTCACCGATACTTTTCAAGGAACCTGCATCAATGTACACCGGTATCCATCATATGGAAGACCAGGATCACGGACTCGCAGAAGTACTTGACTGGAAATTATTGGAAGCAGCCAAACCCGCTATTGAATCGGGGCAAAAAGTTTTTGCATCATTCAAAGTGAAGAATACTGACCGAACAATCGGAACGATTCTTTCCAATGAAATTTCGAAAATTTACAAAGCAAAGGGACTACCGGCAGACAGTATACACTTCAAGCTCACAGGAACTGCGGGACAAAGTTTTGGTGCATTCAATACGCATGGCGTTACGCTTGAACTGGAAGGTGATGCAAATGATTATTTCGGTAAAGGTCTTTCGGGAGCCCGGCTGATCGTTTATCCTGCACCCGATGCAGGTTTTGTTCCGGAAGAAAATTTCATCATAGGAAATGTAGCGTTTTACGGCGCCACTTCAGGTGAAGCATTTATCCGTGGAAAAGCAGGTGAAAGATTTGCTGTTCGTAATTCCGGCGCTAACGCCGTGGTAGAAGGAATTGGGGATCACGGCTGTGAATATATGACGGGAGGGAGAGTTGTGATCCTGGGATCAACAGGTCGCAATTTTGCAGCCGGCATGAGCGGTGGAATCGCATATGTCTATAATGTGGACGGAAAATTTTCTTCTCTCTGCAATATGGATATGATCGATCTGGATCCATTGAATGAAGAAGACGTAAGGGAAATGAAAGAGATGATTTCACGTCACTACACATATACTGGAAGTACGGTTGCAAAATTTGTGCTGGAAGATTTTGAAAACCAGTTGCGCAACTTTGTTAAAGTGTTTCCAAAGGATTATAAAAAGGTATTGTCTGAAAAGAAAGCCCGCGTAGGCATCAATTCCTGATTCATAAATTATAAGAACCAAGCAATGGGTAAACCGACAGGGTTTCTGGAATATAAGCGTGAACTTCCTTCAAAACGTCCGGTACAGGAAAGAAGGAAGGATTATAAGGAATTCGTAAATAAATATGAGCCTGAACAATTGAATAAGCAGGCTGCCCGATGTATGAATTGTGGCATACCTTTTTGTCACCATGGTTGTCCACTGGGAAATGTGATTCCTGAATTCAATGATGCTGTTTACAGGAAAGCGTGGCAGGATGCATACGA
>DATHNR010000197.1:0-16007 GCA_035485835.1 Puia sp. | reverse complement strand
TGAAGCGGTGGAGTTTTTTCTGAATGTTCCCTACCTGTACAGGAAAATAAAAGTATTACAGGAAGTAGGACTGGGTTATATCACATTGGGACAGTCTGCGGTTACACTGAGCGGAGGAGAGGCACAGCGTGTAAAGCTTGGGACAGAATTATCGAAACGTGAAACAGGTAAAACATCTTATATACTGGACGAACCGACTACCGGTCTGCACTTTGAAGATATCAGCCATCTCCTGGATGTATTGAATAAACTGGTTGACCGGGGGAATACGGTCCTTGTCATAGAACATAATATGGATGTAATTAAAGTTGCAGATTATTTAATTGACCTCGGTCCGGAAGGGGGAGATGGGGGAGGAGAAATATTATTTGAAGGCCCGCCTGAAGGATTGATTGGGGTAAAGAGAAGCTTTACTGCAAAATACTTGAAGGGGGAGTTGCAGGATTAGTGTAGCGTATATGAAATTGTAGAAATGTGAGAATGGGAAAATTGAATGTGAAATGACAATGTGGGAATATGGTACTCTTAAAAGTCGGTCATCCGTCATCCGTCAACCGTCATCCAAATGAAACAGCCGGCAATTACTCATCGCCGGCTGCTGAGGATATTGGGTGGACCAAAATATGTAAATCCAATAAGGGAAGCAGGAGTTATTAATAAAACCGTTTGGGTACTAAATAATAGGGAACGGATCAGGTTTTACAACCTTCGGATAATAGATTTTACCAATTCTCCTGCTGCTTATTGGGTTGCGATAAGGGTTATTTAATTTTCAGCTGACCGTTTTCAATCTTTGTATCATTCACCAGAACTTCATACAGATAATTACCTGCATTTATTTCTGGCAGGATACCGGTTTCACGGTTTCTTATAGCAGACTGTAAAATGAGTTTGCCTTCCAGGTCAAAAACAAATAAGGTATATTGTTTCCCTTCTACACCATCCACTGTAAACAAAAGAGTTTTATTATCTGAAGCTGTAAAAAGCCGAACCTTATGCTTTTTATTATTCAGATTTTTTGTAATCATCACTGCATTTGGAACGGGTAATGATCCACCTGCATAGGATACGAGGCTCGTTGTTATGAAAGCCAGAGGCAAAATAGCCTTCCTCGATTTTCCGGAAATGTTTTCGCGTAAAGTTTTCATCATAGGGTAAAAAAAGGGTACGGATCAACAAAATATATTTAGAATCTAAGCATTGGACATCTTGTCGAATTGTCATAAGAATGGTCACTTCCCAATCGAATTCCCAGCTTCAGCCCAAGGGTGAAGTAAGCATCTGTTTGAGTAGGGTCTCCTCTTTTATCACCAGGATTATAATTACTTCCGGGAATACCCTGCAGGGGACTTTTATTCGCCATTGCAATAGCTATCTGGGCGGTTCCGCTTGGCAGATTAGCCGCTAATACTGCAGGATCCACATAAGTTGTGCTCACATCATCAATATAGTCCGTGAAAGTTTTTCTGTAAAGCAATTCAATGCTGAGATTTACTTTTTCGCTTAAATAGTATTTCATACCAACACCCATTGGAATATTTATCTGGGTAAGTGTATAATTTGGTCTGCCTGGCAGAAATCCTTCGCCTTCTGTATGCAGTGGCTGCAGGTAAACCCATGTTGTCTGTGACGTATTCGGATCGACATACTGACCCATTGGATTAAAATGAAATACACCGATACCAAGCACACCATAGGGTCTTAATCTCCCCGTTTGTTCTGTTGGCTGGTCTTCAAATAATACCGTTGGATATAATTCAAACATCAGGTTAGCTTCTGTTATGGAAGATTTGAAATCCAGATTTCTGTTAAGCCTGGCAACTTCTTCTCCACCTTTATTTGTAATAAAATTATCATCACCTTCCACGCTACCAAAGTTTGCGGAAAGACGTATACCTAATAATTCATTGGGATGAGCAGCTACATAAAAACCATAAGCGATTTTCGTGGCGTTCATATTGTAGTCCTTCAGAAATCCGGTACCTACACCATAATGTCCACCCAGATCACCCATAAATACCATGGGACCAACTGTAATGCCTGCTTCAAAATAATTGCCAGCCGAAAGCTGACAATAGGAAGAGTTATAAAATACCAGTCCTATGACTAGTGAACACAAACACTTCCTTATGGAGTGTAAACCTGTTTTCATGGAATATCGATTTAGTTTTCGACGGTTTGGATTTTGTTCTTATAATAAATAAAAACCAGTTACTATACAAGAACGGGAATTATTCTTTATATGGTGTAAACAGGATAAACTATATTATTGAGACTGATTCCAATTACTGGAATTCAGTTTCATTTTGGTTCTTTCAACATCAAGATGTGTGGAATATTATCTTCGAGGTAGATGTCGCCATCTCTTATGAATCCGAATGATTCATAAAACTTTTGGAGATATAGCTGGGCGCCAATACGAATAGTATCTGTATGAAAAAGATTTCTGATCTGTTCTATACTTTCCTTCATGAGTTTTTTTCCCATGCCTGTTTTACGTGTAGAAGGGGAACTTACTACGCGGCCTATCGAAGATTCACTATAGGAAATTCCGGGGGCAAGTAGCCGGGAATAAGCAAGTAATCTTTCTTCTTTCATACCCATTAAATGCCAGGCATGAATATCCTTACTATCACAATCCTGATAAGGACAGTTTTGTTCAACGATGAAAACTTCATTGCGAAGTTGCAATATATTATAGAGTTCTAACGGAGTTAATTTTTCGAATGGCTTCAGAATCCAGTTCATATTATTTAAGTGTGGTAGTGTGGAAGTTAAAATACTTAAATTTTAAAGTGAAATCCACTTTTCCATTTTTCTGAATAAAATTAGTTTCGACATTGCCAGAATTTCAAAAATTTTAAATATGAAGGAAGGGCCGATTGTAAAAAAGTCTTTAGCATTTTCCATTGATTCAATAATGTATTAAAGAGTTCTTATAAGAAAAAAAGAATTTGATATTGCCAGACAGCTTAAAAGATCCGCAACTTCGATCGGGGCTAATGTTTTCGAAGCTCAATATGCTGAAAGTAAATTGGGTTTTAATCATAAAATGAAGTTAGCTTCAAAAGAGGCGAGTGAAACATTGTATAGGTTATCCCTATGCGAAAGAATTCCTGATTTTGAAGCTCCACAAAAAATGTTACATGATATAAAAGAGATTTTAGCAATACTGTCTGCCATAATTATTACAACCAGGAAAAACTTAAAATAACTTACGCACTACCACACTTGTATTTCAGTATTTATACTTTTCCTTCCAAAGATTCTTTAAGTGTTTTCTGATTTCTTCTTCCCTGGCATTCTTTCCCGGATCATAAAATGTATTTCCTTTGATCTCATCCGGAAGATACTCCTGTGGCGAGAAGTTATTTTCGTAAGAGTGACTGTATTCGTATCCTTTGGAGTAGTCCATATTTTTCATTAAACGTGTGGGGGCATTCCGGATATGTAATGGCACAGGCAGGTCACCGGTTTTTTTCACCATATCCTGTGCCTCACTGATCGCAGCAAGGGAAGCATTGCTTTTGGCTGAACTTGCGAGGTAGATAGCGCATTGGGAGAGAATGAGACGGGATTCAGGATAACCGATTTTACTTACTGCATCGAATGTAGCATTGGCCAGCAGCAATGCATTTGGATTTGCGTTCCCAATATCTTCACTGGCGAGGATCAGCATCCGGCGGGCGATGAATTTCACATCCTCGCCGCCTTCAATCATCCGCGCCAGCCAGTAAACAGCAGCATTTGGATCACTTCCGCGCATTGATTTTATAAACGCAGATATGATATCATAATGTTGTTCCCCTTTTTTATCATACAGTGCAATTCTTTGCTGGGCTGTTTCCATTACTAATTCATCTGTAATAATGAGCGGATCATTCTGCGCATCAGTTACGAGTTCAAGGAGATTGAGTAACTTACGTGCATCACCTCCGGAAATATTGATCAGGGCTTCCGTTTCTTTCAATTCTATTTTACGTTTTTTCAGGAGACTGTCTTTTTTCAAGGCGGACTTTAACAGATCAGTGAGCTCTTCCTTTCCTAATGGCTTTAATACATAAACCTGGCAGCGGCTCAGGAGGGCGCTGTTCACTTCAAAAGAAGGGTTCTCCGTTGTTGCACCAATCAGGGTTATAATGCCTTTTTCCACTGCCCCCAGTAATGCGTCCTGCTGACCTTTGTTAAAACGGTGAATTTCATCTATGAAAAGGATGGTATTTTCCTTCAATCGTGCTTCTTCAATCACTTCCCTGACTTCCTTTACACCCGAAGAAATAGCGCTTAAGGTATAAAAAGGAAAACCCAGGGTATGTGCTATTATGTTGGCGATCGTGGTTTTACCAGTTCCGGGAGCACCCCAGAGGATCATGGAAGGGATTTTACCATTTTCGATAGCCGTTCGAAGGATGCTGCCCCTTCCGGTAAGATGTTTTTGACCCAATAGTTGGTCAAGTGATTCAGGACGAAGCCGTTCTGCCAGGGGCGCAGGTCTGGATGACATAGAAAAAGTTTACCTTTAAACAACAACAAGTTAGCCCTTTTATGGTTTTATATAAGGGGAAGACCTTACTATGAAAACCCGAACCTTACTTTTAGGAACATTTATTAACGCATTACTGGCAGTTTTAGCGGCGCCTTTTGGGTCCCAGGCGCAGCAGTTAACTGCTGTCCAGAATTATGGGGTAAACCGGCCAGGTGTGGTTATGGTAAAAACCGTTTTTTCTGCGGATGTATACATTAATAAAATGCAGCTGGATTCCCGCCATTTCAACCACCTGATAGATTCCATACACAAAGTTGACAGTATTGGCGTTATTTATACTCCGGAAGAGAAACTGAATATTGTACTGAAGGAAATCAACAGCCATCCCAACCTCTTCTTTAAAGCTTCACTGGATTATATCAAGGAGCCGGAAGAAATTACTTCCAGCGGAACAGGATTCCTGGTAACAGGAGACGGATACGTAGCTACCAATTGTCACCTGATTGATCGTGACAATGCTTTTATCAGGCGTCAGTTTTTTCTTTCTGCATTTCAGCAGATCACTGATGCCAATATCTCAGCGTTGGAAAATGCCTGGGCAACCCGTTTTTCCGAACAGCAAAAATCGATTTTATACAATACTTACGCTTCCGTGTATGCGCGTTTGTTTTCCATGGCACTTTATGACCTCAGGAAAGAAATTTATATCGAATACAGCGTGGATACAGATAGTGGGAAAACAAGTTCCATAAAAAAATCCGCCCAGGTGATTATTAAGGGTCAGCCCATGCCGGGGAAAGATATTGCCATACTTAAAATGGACGGCGATAGTACGCTGCCTACATTGACAATTGCCCAGGATGAACTTCCCAGAGTAGGGGAACAGTTATTTGTATATGGATTTCCCGGACCGGTTACCAATAATAATTTTGTATCTACAGAATCTGCAAATGAACCAACGCTTACGACTGGAATTGTAAGTGCACTTAAGAACTCCGTCGGGGGATGGCCCCTGATCCAGATGGATGCAAATATAAACAGGGGTAGCAGCGGTGGGCCGGTTTGCGATGAGAAAGGGGAGGTTGTAGGGCTTACAACATTTGGCAGCCTTGAAAACAGTGGTGGTCTGGCAGCTGGTTTAAATTTTGCGATACCCGTTTCGATTTTGGAAGAATACCTGGATAGTGCCGGCGTCACAGCAAACCCAAGCGAATCTTCCAGGCTTTTCGGAGACGGCGTAGTTTTTTATGACCGCGGATTTTATAGAGATGCACTGGTGAAGTTCAAGACAGTGAATGAACTGAATAATCGCTTCCCAGGTCTTGCTTATTATATTAAAGACACGGAAAAACGTCTCAGGCAAAACGATGAAAAAAAAGCTTCCATGATCAGGGTGGATCTGCTGGTTTTCGGACTTTTTTTATTTGGTGCAATCGTCCTATTCCGATATCTGCGGAAGAAAGGGTTAAAGCTTAAAGCCTAACGTTTAAAGCCTAACGCGCAACGCCTAACGCCTAAGGTGGTCATTTTTCAATCTCAAACTAAAAAAAATTCCAACTATTTATTAGAAACTATATATTAAAAGCGCTGAGTGTTGCGCGTTAAGCGTTAAGCATTGAGCGTTAAGCGTTGAGCGTTCGGCGTAAAAGGGTTAATTTCGTCCCTTATTTAGAACCCATGAAAGAACCGGTTGCTTCTTACATAGATCATACCTTACTGAAACCCGTTTGCACGGTGGCCGAAATCAACAAATTGTGCAGGGAAGCTATTGAAAATGGGTTTGCAGCTGTTTGCATTCCACCCTTCGTGGTAAAACAAGCTGTACAAACATTAAACAACAGTCAGGTAAAAACGGCGACCGTTATCGGGTTCCCGATGGGATATTCTTCTCTGGGTTCAAAAATTTCTGAAATACAGGAGGCAATCAAAGACGGAGCTGATGAACTGGATGTTGTAATTAATTTAATTGCACTGAAGAATGCGGACTGGTCTTATCTTGGAAAGGAAATGAAACAACTGGTGCCGGTGATCCATGATAATGGAAGAATAATTAAAGTAATTATTGAGACAGGCGTTTTGACAAGAGATGAAATCTTTCGTTGCTGCGAATTATACGGACACATGTCCGTTGATTTTATGAAAACCTCCACAGGATACGCAGAAAAAGGAGCCTCCGTCTCAGACGTGCAGTTGATGAGAAATGAACTTCCTGCCCAGGTAAAGATCAAAGCCTCAGGCGGCATTCGCCATTATGCATTTGCCGAGGAATTGATTAAAGCCGGGGCTGACCGACTGGGTTGCAGCGCAAGCCTGCAGATAGTAGAAGAGGAAAAACTGGAGAGGCTCAAAGAAAAACTGATATGAAATTATTACTGGTACTCATCTTCATTTATAACGGTATGGTATATGCGCAGGATTCGCTGATATACCGTGATCCAAGGGTTGATTCTCTCATTAAAAAGCAAATTCAGATAAACGAGGAGACGACGAGGGATAGTCGCAGGAACATTCCTGGTTTCAGGATACAGGTTGCCAGCTCGAATGACCGGAACCTGGTCTTTAACATTAAAACAAAAATCTATCAGTTATATCCGGAATTAAAACCTTATCTTATCTACCAGCCGCCAAATTATAAACTGAAAGTGGGTAATTTCAAAACACCGGAAGAGGCGGATCCCTATTTGCAAAAACTTATACAAAATTTCCCTTCGGGAGTTTATCTGGTTCCAGATATTATTGAAGTAAAGCCCGACTAATTTTTGAATATGCTGAAAGAAAAAATCCGTCAACTGGCAAAGCAATATGCACCTGAAACCATTGAAATCAGACGGCATCTTCATGCACATCCGGAATTGAGTTATAAGGAATTTCAGACCTCGGCTTTTGTGCAGGAGAAACTGAAAGGACTGGGTATTCCTTTTGAAATAAAAGCAACTACCGGTGTTGTAGGCATGATTCAGGGTAAAAATCCGGATAAAAGAATAATTGCACTTCGGGCAGATATGGATGCTTTACCTATTAAAGAAGAGAATAATGTTCCATATAAATCACAGAATGATGGCATCATGCATGCCTGCGGCCACGATGCACATACCAGTATTCTGTTGGGTGCGTCAAAAATATTACATGAACTGAAATCGGAATGGGAGGGAACTGTAAAACTTATTTTTCAACCGGGAGAAGAAAAGAATCCCGGAGGTGCAAGTCTGCTCGTTAAAGAAGGTGTTCTTCACAATCCGAGACCCCAGGCAATTTTTGGATTGCATGTGCATCCGGGACTGGAGATTGGAAAATTTAGTTTTCGCGGCGGCCCTTCGATGGCCAGTGCTGATGAAATCTACATTACAGTAAGGGGCAAGGGGGGACATGCCTCGACTCCGCAACTTACAGTGGACACGATTCTTGTAGCATCCCACATTGTGGTTGCACTACAGCAGGTAATCAGCAGAAATAAAAACCCTTTCTCGCCTTCGGTTCTTTCCATTAGTTCATTTCAGGGAGGATTTACTACCAATGTGATTCCCTCGGAGGTTAAACTGATGGGCACTTTCCGCTCCATGGAGGAAACTTGGCGCTTTCAGGCACATAAACTTATACATAGAATATGCAAGGGTATCGGACAGGCCATGGGAGCCGAAATTGAAGTACTTGTTGATGTGGGATATCCAGTTGTAAATAATGACGAAAAACTATATCCCGTCGCACGTAAAAGAGCTGAAGAATTTGCAGGAATCGAAAATGTACAGGAAACGGAAATACGCATGGGTTCTGAAGATTTCGGATACTATACGCAGGAGATTCCGGGCTGTTTTTACAGGATTGGAGTAATGAACGAATCAAAGGGAATAACTTCAGGTGTACATACACCAACTTTTAATATTGACGAATCAGCCATTGAAAAAGGTATGGGAATGATGGCCTGGCTAGGCGTAAGTATTTACGAAACGAATAACCTGCCCCAATAATCTATTATGCAAAAAAAGCAACTTAGAAGGGAAGAGGCTCTCGAATATCATTCGAAAGGTAAACCGGGTAAGATAGAAGTAGTTCCCACCAAAGAAGCAAAAACACAAAGAGATCTTTCTCTTGCTTATTCACCCGGCGTGGCAGAACCATGTAAAGAGATAAGCTTAAATAAGGATGAGGTTTACAAATACACGGCTAAGGGTAACCTGGTGGCTGTTATCACAAACGGCACGGCAGTTCTCGGACTCGGGAATATCGGCCCTGAAGCATCCAAACCGGTAATGGAGGGAAAGGGAGTGTTGTTCAAAGTATTCGCCGACATTGACGTATTCGATATAGAAATTAATGAAACAGATCCTGAAAAGTTCGTCCAGATTGTAAAATCTCTGGAGCCGACTTTCGGTGGTATCAACCTGGAGGATATCAAAGCGCCTGAATGTTTTTATATAGAAAGACAGCTTCGCGCATCTTTGAAAATTCCGGTGATGCATGACGATCAGCACGGAACAGCCATAATCAGCAGCGCTGCACTCATCAATGCCCTGGAACTTCAGAAGAAAAAAATTGACAAAGTCCGGTTTGTTATCAACGGCGCGGGAGCAGCAGCTGTGGCTTGCATAAAACTATATGTGGCACTGGGAGCCAAACCGGAAAATTTTATAGTCTTTGATAAAGATGGTGTCCTGTATAAAGACCGAAAAGATCTGGAAGAAGACCGATTGGTTTTTGCTATCAGCAGGTCGGATGTTACACTGACAAAAGCGATGGTGGATGCAGATGTTTTTGTGGGATTGAGTGTTGGCAATGTAGTTACGCCTGAAATGGTAAAAAGTATGGCTAAGAAACCCATCGTTTTTGCAATGGCCAATCCCGATCCTGAAATTACGTATGATGCAGCAACGGCAGTGCGGGATGATCTCATCATGGCAACAGGCCGAAGCGATTTTCCTAACCAGGTGAATAATGTTCTCGGCTTCCCATTTATTTTCCGCGGAGCACTCGACGTACGGGCCACACAAATTAATGAAGCCATGAAACTGGCCGCTGTTCGAGCACTGGCCGGTCTTGCTAAAACACCTGTTCCCGACATTGTAAACATGGCTTATAACGAAAAGACAATCAGTTTCGGATCACGATATATCATTCCAAAACCTTTTGATCCGCGGTTGCTTTCAACCGTTGCACCGGCAGTCGCTAAAGCAGCCATCGAAAGCAATGTGGCGCAGATAAATATTGAAAACTGGGATACTTATGCCATTGAACTTAATAAGCGGCTTGGGCTCGATAATCAGTTGATTCGGGTTCTCGGTAGTAAAGCAAGAAGCGATCCGAGAAGACTGGTATTTGCTGAAGCAGATAATATTAAAATTTTAAAAGTCGCACAACTCCTGTTCGACGAAGGCGCGGCATATCCAATCCTGCTGGGGAATAAAGAAAGAATTCGTGCTACTGCAGCTGCCAATAAAATTGATATCGAAGAATTTCCCATTGTTGATCCCAGGAGCGAAGAACATGATGAGCGCCGAATAAGATATACAGAATTATTTTTTCAAAAAAGACAAAGAAGAGGATTCAATAAATACGAATCGACCAAGATTATGCGCGACCGGAATTATTTCGGATGCATGATGGTAGAGACAGGCGAAGCCGATGCAATGATTTCGGGCCTCACAAAAAACTATCCGGATACAATCCGTCCGGCAATTGAAATAATTGGTACGGAAGAAGGCGTGAAAAAAATTGCAGGCATGTATCTAATGCTCACAAAAAAAGGTCCTCTTTTTCTGGCAGATACCACTGTGAATTTTAATCCAACGGCCGAAGAACTTGCAGATATTACATTACTTGCTGCGAAAGAAGTAAGGCATTTCAACCTGGTTCCACGAATTGCCATGTTGAGTTATTCAAATTTTGGAACGAGTAATTCTCCAGAAGCACGACTTGTGGCTAAGGCAACAGAAATTGTTAAACAAAAAGACCCGGACCTGATAGTGGATGGAGAGATGCAGGCAAGTATCGCATTGAACAATGAAATCCTGCGTGAGAATTATCCTTTCAGCAGCCTGGTAGATCAGGAAGTGAATACCCTTATCTTCCCAAATCTGGCAGCAGGGAATATTGCATATAATATTTTAAAGGAATTAGGTGCTGCGGATGCGATTGGTCCGATTTTACTCGGCATGAAAAAGCCGGTGCACGTTCTTCAACTGGGCAGTTCTGTGAGAAATATTTATAATATGGCACTCGTAGCTGTGATTGATGCACAAACCAAATGCCACGAAACGCCAGAAGAAGCCATGCGCAGGTCGCCCTGGTGGAAAAGAACCAAGAAATAAACCGTAATTTCATCGCAGAATTAACATGAATATTTTTACCGAACTGGGGCGATTTATATTGATGATTAAGGATATGTTTTCCAAACCGGAAAACCTGAAGATGTACTGGAAGGAACTAATGCATCAATGTGTCGAAATCGGGATCCGTTCGCTGGGAATTGTTATCATTATTTCCGTTTTTATGGGCGCTGTATCTGCACTTCAGACAGCTTATCAACTCGTAAGCCCGCTGATTCCATTGTCTACCATTGCGCAGATTGTGCGAGATACCGTCATTCTTGAATTTTCTCCCACGCTGGTCTGTATCGTGCTGGCAGGAGTGGTCGGAAGTAAAATAGCCGGAGAATTGGGAAATATGCGCGTGAGTGAACAAATAGATGCATTGGAAATTATGGGAATCAATACCAAGACTTACCTGATCCTTCCAAAAATTCTGGCAGCGATGATCACCATTCCGATGCTGGTAATTATTTCTGCTGTTCTTGGAATCCTGGGAGGGAAACTGGCTTCTGTTGCAACGGGTATTGTTTCCACATCCCAATTTGATAAAGGGTTATTTCAATATTTTAAACCATTCAACGTATTATTTGCCCTGGTAAAATCATATTGTTTTGCTTTCATTATTTCCAGCATTTCGTCATTTTATGGATACTATGTAAATGGAGGAGCACTTGAAATCGGAAGGGCCAGCACAAAATCCGTTGTAGTGAGTTGTGTATTGATCCTTTTAATGGATTATGTACTTTCTGATATACTCTTATAAGCGAAGACATGATTGAGGTAAAAGATTTAAAAAAAGGTTTCGATGGCAAATCAGTCATCAATGGGGTAAGCGCCATTTTCCAAACCGGAAAATGTAACCTCATCATCGGTTCCAGCGGAAGCGGCAAAACGGTATTGATGAAATGCCTTGTCGGACTCTTTGAACCGGATTCAGGAGATATCTCCTATGGAGGCAAGGACTTTACCAGCATGAATGAAGAAGACAGGAAAATACTTCGTCAGCAGATAGGAATGTTATTTCAGGGTTCTGCACTTTTTGACAGTATGACTGTGGAACAAAATATTATGTTTCCTCTGGACATGTTCACTAATGATAGCTTTACAAAAAAACTCAGCAGGGTAAATGAAGTTTTGAATCGGGTGAATCTGAAAGAAGTTAATAATAAGTTTCCTGCTGAAATTTCCGGCGGTATGAAGAAACGGGTCGGTATCGCCCGTGCAATTGTTTTGAATCCAAAGTATCTTTTCTGTGATGAACCAAATTCGGGACTTGACCCGCAGACATCCATATTAATTGATAAGCTTATCAAAGAAATAACAACTGAATATAATATTACAACAGTTGTGAATACCCACGATATGAATAGTGTGATGGAAATCGGAGATCATATTATTTATATGTATGAAGGCCTGAAAGAATGGGAAGGTTCCAACAAGGAAATTATTTTCAGCAAGAATAAAAAATTGAATGATTTCATTTTTGCATCAGAATTCCTTCAGGATGCCAAGGATATGCGCCAGTTGGAAATGAAAGGAAAAATTGAAAATAACCGCAACATGGATGAATTGTTGAAATAGCTAATTTTGTTAAGTATAAAACCACCTAAAAAAGAACAATGGCAGTATTAGTCAACAAAAATTCAAAAATCATTGTCCAGGGCTTCACAGGAACCGAAGGCAGCTTTCATGCATCGCAGATGATCGAATACGGAACTCAGGTGGTGGGTGGAGTAACTCCCGGCAAAGGCGGCAGCAAACATCTTGACCGCCCGGTTTTTAATACGGTTGCAGACGCTGTGAAAACGACAGGTGCTAATGTGTCCATTATTTTTGTGCCACCAGCTTTTGCAGCAGATGCCATTATGGAATCTGCTGAAGCTGGAATCGGCCTGATAGTATGTATTACAGAAGGTATTCCCGTACAGGATATGGTGAAGGCAAAACATTATTTAACGGGCACCAATAGCCGTTTGATAGGTCCAAATTGCCCTGGGGTAATTACGCCGGGACAATGTAAAGTAGGTATCATGCCTGGATTTGTTTTTAAAACAGGGAAGATTGGAATTGTATCCAAATCCGGAACGCTGACTTATGAAGCAGCAGACCAGGTAGTAAAAGCAGGTCTGGGTATTTCTACAGCCATTGGAATTGGCGGAGATCCCATCATCGGAACAACCACAAAAGAAGCGGTGGAATTATTGATGAATGATCCTGAAACAGAAGGTATCGTAATGATTGGAGAAATCGGCGGCAGTATGGAAGCTGAAGCAGCACGATGGATAAAAGCAAATTACCGTAAGCCTGTGGTTGGATTTATTGCAGGGCAAACCGCGCCTCCGGGGCGTCGTATGGGTCATGCGGGTGCAATTATCGGAGGAGCCGATGATACCGCTTCAGCAAAAATGAAAATCATGACCGAATGTGGTATTGAAGTGGTTCAAAGTCCTGCTGACATCGGTGCAACGATGGCGAAGGTGTTAAAAAGCCCAAAGCCTAAAGCTTAAAGACCAAAGCTTAAAACTTTTGATGAATAAGTCCTCTCTGAAATTCAGGAGGACTTTATATTTATACGAGCCTTTATTCCATTTGTATTTATCATTATTTACAAAGGGCTTTAGGCCGTATTATTTGTGTTATGGAAAAAGTCGATGTATTGATTGTTGGACAGGGACTCGCCGGAACATGGCTCAGCTTCTGGTTATATAAAGCCGGAGTTTCTTTTAAACTCATTGATCAGATAAATCCGGATAGTGCTTCCCTTCGTGCTGCAGGACTGATTAACCCTGTCACAGGAAGAAGACTCGTTACTACCTGGATGATAGATGAACTTATGCCCTTTGCAAAAAATGCATACCAGGAAATAGGAAATTTTCTGGAAGATAATTTTATTGAAGAAATAAGCCTGATTGATTTCTTCCCAACTGTGCAAATGTTGCAGTCTTTTCAAAAACGCTATTCGGAAGATCCGGCTTATTTATTTCCTGGTGAAGAGCGGGAAAAATATGCAGAATGTTTCAGGTATGACCTGGGATGGGGTGCAATCCATCCCTGCCTGCTGGTAAACGTTGAAAAATTATTGAGGAACTGGAGAATATGGTTGAAAGAAAATAATTACCTGGTTGAGAATCTCTTTGATTTGTTTAGATTAAAAGAAATAACTAAAGAATTAGAATATTCGGATATCCGTGCCAGTTATTTAATATTCTGCGACGGACAATCATCTGCGCAGAATCCGTATTTTAATAAATTACCATTCGCACTAAACAAAGGAGAAGGCCTGCTGGTTGAAGTAAAAAACCTGCCGGCAGATAGTGTTTACAAAAAGGGTATGAGTCTGGTTCCTTGCGGGAAAAATATCTTCTGGCTGGGATCTTCGTATGAATGGTCGTTTGACAATGATCAGCCATCCGAGAAATTCAGAAAATATGCGGAAGACTGGCTGAATAATAATTTAAAACTTCAATATTCCATTCTTGATCACTTTGCATCTGTTCGCCCCGCTACTCTCGAGCGAAGACCATTTGTCGGTTTTCATCCATTGCATCCAAAGATGGGCATCTTAAACGGATTGGGAACCAAGGGCTGCTCACTGGCTCCTTATTTCGGCAAACAGTTGGTTGATAAAATAAAAGATGAGGGAAATATCAACCCCCTTGCCGATATAAACCGTTTCGGAAGGATACTTACCCGTCTGACATGAAGCGATCTCTTTATAGCTATAAATAAATAATATATCGAGGCTGAAGGCCTCAGACTTGTTTCGGGGTTGGCATTGCGTTAAGCGTTAGGCGTTAAGCCTTAAGCGTTAGGCTTTCCTTCCCCTTCACCATAAAGACTGCTTTGCCAACGTTGTTATTGCGCATCTGCAAAGGATCCTGGCGGAGGAGGCTGATCATAGCCTGGTATAATTCCGGCAGGTCATGTTGCATGCAAACAGGATTTTCGAAGAAAGTTTCGACTGAAACCGCCCAGAATTCGTGGTAATTGACAGCGGCATATTCACCAAGCAGGTTACGGTTTCCTCCCTGCATACTGGTAAAAATGGGTCTTGCAACTTTAGAGAAGTTTTTGAATTCTTTTTTAAAGTGTTTGTCTTCTTCGGTTTCTGTAATGAAAGTAACATAAGCCAGGGCATGGCCCATTTCATGAAGGCCGACATTACAATTGGGAGTCTGACCTGTAATGCCCTTGATAAAATTATCCCATGAAAGATAAATTCCACTCTGATCCACATGACCCATAAAAGGACGGGAATAGAATCCATAGTGGTAGTCATCTTTCAAAACATAAATATCATTGAAGTAATTCAGCATGTATTTATCGAGACCGAATGTGAGTTGTATGGCAACGGCACTGATAAGGATGGGCATTTCTGCACTCTCTTTTACTTCGATATAATGAAAGCGTCGGGATTTTCTGAATAAAAAAGTACGGAACAGGAATCTTCGCTGATCTTCAAGGCCCAGGCGGTTATAAAAACGGATGTATTTGGAAACCACACTGTGGTAGAAGGTTTCGCACTCTATAAATTTATGCTGTTGCCGGCTTATATAAAGCTTATTGAATAAAGCTGAAAGAGGTCGGTGCAGGATCAGTACGGCCGTAACCAGCGCAACAATAATAATGAATTCCATAAGGTCCGTTTTTCTTTTTGATTGCTTCAGGTTGGTCCGATCAAAAGACATTTGGCCTTACACGGGTATGGATAAAAGTTGCTTAAGGTATGAATAGAATAACCAGGATAGGTTTAATCAGAGGAGGTGAATAGTACGGATACATACAAGGTAAAAATTATTTTTAACAATTGAAAGCCCTCTGAATTGGTTTTTTTATTTTTTAACCGTTTTTGGTCTACCTGTCTCGCCCTACCTTTGCCGGCTAATCTGGGATTTCATGTTCAGAACACATACTTGCGGCGAACTGGTACTCGCAAATGTAGGCAGGGAAGTAACCCTTGCGGGCTGGGTGCAAACCCTTAGGAAGTTTGGCAGTATCACCTTTATTGACCTGCGAGACCGTTATGGCATTACTCAGTTGTTATTAGATGAGGCTCAGAATGCTGCACTGGCGGAAACTCCATTGGGCAGGGAATTTGTTATTCAGGCCCAGGGTACGGTTTCAGAAAGGTCTAATAAGAATCTTCAAATTCCAACCGGGGAAATTGAAGTAAAAGTTAGTAAGATTACGATTTTAAACAAGTCCGCTACGCCCCCTTT
>DATHNR010000196.1:0-4335 GCA_035485835.1 Puia sp. | reverse complement strand
GGAAGAAAAATTATTTTTGACAGTGGGATCGAACAGGCTTCCTACAACCCGTATCAGGGAATCCAGCGAACCAAGCGTTAAGTTGAGATTTTGCATTACAGGACTCAGGTTACGCTGAAATTCTGATAAAATGCCTCCTTTTTCGATGGTAGCCAGTGTATCTCCGTCGGCCACAAAATCCGTGGCATTTCCTTTTTCAATAACAATCGTTGATGAATTTATGACACCAGTACTGATAACAGCCACAGAATTTTTTGGAATATCCACATCCTTTTTCATACTGATGGTTACCAGGATCCCATTGATGCTTTTATCTGTCGACCTTATGGCATAAACGCTCCCTACTTCAAGGCCCTTAATGCTGACTGCATTGGAAAGTTCAAGTCCGTCCACATTATTGAATACCGCATATATTTTTTTATGATGCTCAAAAAGATCTTTTCCTTTTAAAAAATTAAATCCAAGAATGAGAAGCACAATGGATACGGATGCCAGTGCGCCAATTTTTGTTTCGTTTGTAATTTTCATTCTCAGTTTAATTTTAATTTCTTTTCCCGCGGCATTTTATATAATTACAAACCTAAGGAAAAAGATCATTTCACTCCCGGTTCAATCTGATCCTTTATTTGCCTGTCGTATCAGGTTGAGCTGACCCGGGGGTTGAAGTACCACCTTCCACCTGATTTTTGTATCGTTCGAGGGCGTCGATAATATTCTGTACCACTTCATTCTGCCCTTTGTCGCTGTTCAGGTATTCCTCTTCTTCTTTGTTGGTAAGAAAACCGGTTTCAATCAACACACTGGGCATACCGGTTGCCTGCAATACCTGGATGCCCTTATCTCTTTGTTTCACACCATAACTTTGCCTGCCAGCGGCTGCAAAGGATTCTTCAACCATCGTTGCAAACAGTGCACTGTTGTCGAAATATTTTTTCTCGTATAAAACAGCCCGCATGCGTCCTTCGGGAGAACTCACATCAAATGCCTCTTCCGCGACAGCCGCACTGTCTGTAACGTCCTCACCGCTCTCCTCCCGTTGATTGATGGCGTCATTCTTATTTTCCTGTTTGCTGGCTTTCCAGATATAAGTTTCCGTTCCGACCCGGGTATTCTTTACCCAGTAAGATTCATATATAGGTGCATTAATCCATTTTTTATGTTTCTTGGCACCCTTGCCTACGTATACCAGCTTTTTCTTATGACCGATTACTCTTTTTTCATAATAACCTCCGGGAGGATGCGGTGTGGCATTGCAGTGAATGCTGATGAATAAATCTCCTTTTGCCTGGTTGGCAATCTGGGCTCGGCCGTGGAGATCATCATGAAGATTGGTCGCGTTGTTCACGCAGGCATCGGTCGTCCTGGTATAAACAACTTTCGTATTAGGGAAGTTAGCTTTGATGGCTTCTCCCAGCTTAAGTGAAATATCGAGGGTGACATCTTTTTCAGCAGAGGTGAGTCCATGTGTTCCCGGGTCGCATGGACTATGTCCCGGATCGATAACAATCGTACGAAGTTTTATTGCCGCAGGGCCATAACTGTTATGAAAAGATGAAAAAACTAATAAAATGAAAATGGAAATGATCCCGCAGAATAACGCTCTCAGCATACTTTTCTTTTTGACTGTCAAGATGTTAATCTTCACAATTTCTTAGATAGGATACCCCTATTTTTGTACCATTGTAATGTATGAATAACGGGTGCAAAATTAGTCTAAAATACCTTTCCACGCTGATTTTAACCTTGCTATTCTTTTGTATAACTGTTAACAGTTCAGCTCGTTATTATCTCAACCATGGTCACCCGATTCCGGCCATTCTTGATACCATTCCAAAAAAAAACATTCCTGCAATTAAGGATACGGTCGTTATTGATTCTGCCTCATTGGATACACTTCCTTTTCATTCAGATAGTGTAAGTCAGCGCGTAGATACTGTACACCTGCCCGTTTCCAAGGATTCACTGGACGCGCCTATTGCTTATAGTGCGCAGGATTCTGTCGTACTGGACGTTCCTACCAAGAATATCACTCTATATAATAAAGCAACCACCCAATATAAGGACATTGATCTGGCTGCCTATAATATACGGATGGATCAGCCCAACAACCTGTTGCTCGCCACTTATGCCAGGGATACTTCGGGTGAAATGATCGGTCGTCCAAAAATGACTCAGGCGGGAACGAAAATGGAATCGGATTCGATGGTTTTCAATATGAAGACCCAGAAAGGTATAACCATAAATACATTCACGCAGAGTGGCGAAATGTATGTGATGGGAGAGAAGATGAAGAAAATTTCAAAGAATGATTATTTTGCTTTCCACGGCCGTTTCACTACCTGTAACCTTGATACACCGCACTTTGCTTTTCGAACCAACAAAATGAAACTGATCAATAAAGAAATGGCTATAACAGGCCCCATACATCCTGAATTTGAAGGCGTTCCTATTCCGATTTATATTCCATTTGGTTATTTTCCTATCTCAGCCGGCAGACATTCAGGGTTTCTCGCACCAACATTTGATGTGAGTTCCCAGTATGGATTGGGACTGGATGGAATCGGATATTACAAAGTGCTGAGTGATAATTTTGATGTGGCCCTCACAGCAAATATTTATTCCTATGGAGGATATAATCTCTATTTAAGACCGGAATATCGTGTCAGGTACCGGTATACCGGCCATCTTTATATTGCTTATCAGGATACGAAGACTCTCAGCAGTTCAGGAAAAACGGCCTATGATGAAAATAAGACTTACAATTTTCAATGGGCGCATACTGTTGACAGTAAGGCGCATCCCGGACAGAATTTTTCGGCAAGTGTGAACCTGATGTCAGCTAAATATAATAATTACAATCTCACGAACCCAACGGCCGTTTTTAACAATTCCATCAATTCATCCATTGCATTCTCGAAAACCTTTGATGATGGAAAATACAACCTGACCGTTAATGGTAACCATAATCAGAATAACCTGAACGGTCTCGTAAGTATTACTGCCCCATCTGTTGGATTTACCGCGATAACAATTTATCCTTTTGCACCAAAGGATTTTATTGGAACCCCAAAATGGTATTATAAGCTGGGGATCGGGCTGACCTCCAATGTTACCGGCAACACAAGTTTTTATGATTCACTCGCCAGCTTTCATCATATCCTTGATACATTTAAATACGGTGCACAAAATAATATTCCGATTACCCTTTCGCTTCCCCCCTTGGGATTTTTACAGGTTACTCCGGGAGTAAGTTTTCAAAACAGGATTTTAAGCAACATGTATACTTACATTTGGGATACCGCTCGCCAAAAGCTTGATACGAGTTCCATGAAAGGAATTTATTTTGCCAATTCCCTGGCGTTCTCACTGGGATTCAGTACCGCTATCTATGGAACCTTCACGAATTTTGGTAAGAACAGCAGGATACTCGGGATCCGGCATACCGTTCGTCCCACGATTAGTATTTCATATTCACCCGATCTTTCTAAAGGTTATTATCAGCAGGTTCAATATACTCCGGAAGGGAATATTCAGAATATTAGTCGCTTCGATGGAAATGTCTATAGTGCATTTTCGCCGGGAACATTTGGAGGAGCCAGTTTTGGCATAGATAATAATATTGAAATGAAAGTAAAATCTAAGACGGATACGACTACAGGTGCGAATGAAAAAATTAAACTGATTGATGGATTTGGATTTAACGGGAGTTATAATTATCTCGCGGATTCCTTTAAACTGAGTCCTATTTATTTTTACCTGAGAAGCACGCTTTTTAAGCAGATAAATATCTCTGCTTCCACCACTTTAAATCCATACCAACACGATTCCCTGGGTATTAACATAAACAAATATGCCTGGGAGGGGAAAGGATTTAGCCTGGGACAAATTATCGGCGGAAATATTGCCATATCCACTTCATTCAAGAGTAAGCCAAAAGATCCTAAAAAAGCAGAAGAAGATAAAAAGAACCTGGAAGAAAATCAAACCCCCATGACCCAGGAAGAGCAACAGGCCCAATTGGATTATATAAGGCAAAACCCGGGAGAATTTGTAGATTTTAACGTTTCGTGGTCGGTAAATATTTCTTATTCGCTGAGTTTCAGTAATACTTTTATCGTGAACAAATTTGTGACCCAGCTGAATTCAGCATTGATCCTGAATGGAGATTTTAATTTGACGGAGAAATGGAAAATGGGTTTTAATTGTTACTATGATGTAAAGAACCTGAAGATGCAAAGTCTGACAACCTTTCTTTCGCGGGACATGCACTGCTGGCAGTTAGCCATCAATGTTACACCCGTAGGACCCTATCGTTCTTTTAATATAACTATCAAT
>DATHNR010000195.1:0-2168 GCA_035485835.1 Puia sp. | reverse complement strand
GTATGTGATAAAATCACAAATCCTGTATCTGATTTAAACTTTTTATATACTTCTTTCAGATTCTCATTCATCCTGGGACATATAGATGGACAGGAAGTGAAGAAAAACTCAACCAGCGTTACTTTATTTCCAACCGATTTCTCATTTATCTGTATTCCATCCTGATTTATAAATGAAAATGAACCTGCTGTATGCCCTGGTTCGCCCAACACCGGGAGTCTATTTTTTGCAAATGCATTGGATAGCATCCAACATGAGACAAGTATGCATACTGTTATAATTGTTATTACAGAAATCTTTGCCGAAATGGTCAGTTTTTCTTTTTTTCTTTTTTTCATTTCTTGTTTAATCATGTTAAAGTTAGTCCGGGCGTTTCATCCTTCTTAAAAAAATATTCATAAAAAAATTGCAAATACCAGTTTAGCGAAAAATGGCGTGCCCGATGTATAATTTACATCATCCACGGGTGCGGGTTCGTTTTTCAATCTTGAAACAACTTCAAATTGTTCTTCCCGCCATTTTACATTGAAGAGATTTTGGATCTCAATGCCGAATTCGAATTTCTTTTTTGTATAGAAAGCTGTAAGATCTGTAACAATATATCCTTTTGCTATCAGAGAATTGTCCGCATTGGCTGGCCTGTCTTTCATATAGCGGTAACTGAGACCACCATTGATACCATTCGTGAATTTATAATTCAAACCCCCGGCGCTGGATAGTGGAACAGCAAGAGGTATATAATTGCTGCCCTTTGGTGCCTGAATATCGCGTGCATAAGCATAGTTGATATCTATAAATGCATAAAGCCAGTTGTTGAACTGGTAGCGTGCTGAAAAATCGATTCCTTCCCTTCGGGTTTTATCTCCCGGATCGAGGGTTCCTTCATCCCCATCATATACAAATTCCTGCTGCAAATAAAGATACCATGCGGCAGCGTTGATGTATAAATGTTCTGTAGGTTTCCAATTTATTCCAAGATCGATACCATAAGCGGCTGGTAAAATTTCCTGTCCCTGATTTGCAACTACCACCCTGGCATCATTTGAATGGAATCCTTTTCCGCCTTTCAAATAGATCTGCAGAAAGTTACTGGCTGTATATTCAACGTTCAATTTTGGACTTAAGATGAATTTATTCCTGGATGTCATACTCTGGTTTAATTTGTCTTCATAGTTAAAATAAAATTCGTCCAACCTGAGGCCTGCATTGAAAAGCCATTTTCCCATTCGGAGGTTTTCATCCATATAGGCGTTGTAAGTATTTTCGTTTATATTTCCCAGTTCCAGGTAGTCAAGCACTTCAAACTTATCATTGATATGAGAAAGTTCACTGTTGTTTATATTGTTGATCTGAAAGCCTAAACCGAATGATGAAGTCAGATCGATATTATTTTTAAAATATGCATGGTTAATAATTTTTCCATTATATCCAAAGAGGTTTCGTGATTCAGCCTGGCGGAGACGATCTCCATTTACACTGTCTTCTGCGAAGAATGTATCATTATACCTGTGATTGAAGTGGTACCAGGAATAATACACCTGGTTTTGCATAAACCAGGAATCAGAAATGGTGGATGAAAGTCTTGCAATAATATTACTCCGGCCGGTATAGCCACCCTGCAGACTGTCAATATATCCAAATCGGCCGATCAGGCCTTCATCGACTGCCCTGGAAGGTATTTCACCTGATGAGCGCCATTTGCTTGTAAATGTAGAAAGTGTAACCGAAAGTTTTTCTTTAGGGGCCAGGTTCACATTATATTTTCCAAAGAGGTTAATCCTGCTGAAATGCTGAGGCCAGTCGAAAGGCCCATCGGTATAAGCGGCTTCTCCTGCTATGTATGCGCTTTCACCTCTTTGTTTTGCCTTATCGCTTAGTAAATTGACCATAGCTAAAGCACGTGCTGTTTTAAATTGTCCGGCCTCGATCTTGACTGTCGATTTATCAAGTTGTTCCGCTGTATGAAAACCTACAAAGCCGGCAGTTGTAAAATCACCATGTTCGGCGTAGTACGGACCTTTGCCGAATTCATAACTGGTAACCAGTTCGGGTATCAGAAAATGAAGATCTGAAAATCCCTGTCCGTGAATTTGTGAAACGAGATTCAACGGCATATCATCTACGGATACATTCACATCTGTTCCATGGTCTGCGTCAAAACCACGGAG
>DATHNR010000194.1:0-2735 GCA_035485835.1 Puia sp. | reverse complement strand
TTTATGAAAAGAGTTGGAACAAATGATGACTGGAGTTTATTTTGTCCCAACGAAGCCCCGGGCCTTCAGGATTGTTTCGGAGAATCTTTTGAAACACTTTATACAAAATATGAAGCGGAAGGAAGGGCGAGAAGAAAAGTAAAGGCCCAGGAACTCTGGTTTGCCATCTTGGAAGCACAGATTGAAACGGGCACCCCCTATCTTCTTTATAAAGATTCTGCAAACAGTAAAAGCAATCAGCAAAATCTTGGAACGATTAAGAGCAGTAATCTTTGCACGGAAATAATGGAATATACTTCTCCTGAAGAAGTAGCGGTTTGTAACCTCGCATCCATTGCACTTCCGAGATTTGTCAGCAACGGAACCTTCGATCATAAGAAATTATACGAGGTTACGGTAGAAGTCACAAAAAATCTGAACAAGGTTATTGATGGAAATTATTATCCGATTGAAGAAGCGCGGAATTCAAATATGAAACACAGACCGATTGGAATCGGCGTGCAGGGACTCGCAGACGCATTCATTATGTTAAGGCTTCCCTTTGACAGCGATCTCGCTAAAATGCTCAACAGGGAAATATTTGAAACCATCTATTTCGCGGCGATGACCACCAGTATGGAATTGGCGAAGGAACAGGGTGCATACGAAAGTTTTGAAGGCTCACCGGTTTCCAAAGGTATTTTTCAATTCGATATGTGGGGTGTTGAACCGGGTAATCGCTGGGACTGGAATTCTTTGAAAGAAGATGTAAAAAAATATGGTGTAAGGAATTCCCTGCTGCTCGCGCCTATGCCTACAGCATCTACTTCACAGATTTTCGGTAATAACGAATGCTTTGAACCATATACGAGTAATATTTATTCAAGACGTGTATTAAGCGGCGAGTTTGTAATCGTAAATAAACATCTTTTAAAAGATCTGGTTCAGCTGGGATTATGGAATAACGACATGAAAAATAAAATCATACTTGCCAATGGATCTGTACAAAATATAGAAGAGATCCCGGCAGATATTAAAGAGATTTATAAAACAGTTTGGGAAATCAAACAAAGACATTTAATTGATATGGCTGCAGACAGGGGCGCATTTATTTGCCAGTCGCAGTCACTGAACCTGTTTGTTGATAAACCAAATACTGCAAAACTCACTTCCATGCATTTTTATGCCTGGAAAAAAGGATTGAAAACGGGGATGTATTATCTGCGCAGCCAGGCCGCTTCGCAGGCGATTCAATTCACCATTGAAAAACAAGAAAAACCTGTTAAGGAAATATCATTGGAATCAGTGGACTTTAATCCAGTCGCGGCAACCTGTTCTTTGGAAGAGGGTTGTGTGAGCTGCGGGTCATAGAACTTTATTGTCAATACTTTTCCTCTTTTCGTAAGTTTTTTTCCTGATTGCGAAGGATGACCTATTCTCCGTCAGATACCTTCGCAGAACTTATGAAAAGAATCAGTTATTTGACATTTGTATTTTTATGCATCGCGTTCTGCTGGAGTTGTCAAAAGAGTAATAATACAGCTTCCGGTTCCACGATTCCTGTTTATACAGTTCCCACAACATATGATTTCGCCAATTCCAACGACAGCAACCAGCTCATTTTATTTGCGATGGCCGATCAGATTGTAGCTGCAATCAACCAGGCCAACACCATTCCCAATACGGTTGTAAGTTCCCAGACCCTGACAGATATGCTGAATAATACCGGCGGTCATTTTAATGATTCCGTTTTTAAGCTGAATGCCTCCGGACTGAAGCTGGCAGATTATTTCCCGGCTGCTGCGAAAACGGATGTACTGAACTATTTCGACAGTGTCGGACTTTACAGCCAGTCATCTGCTACGCCTGGTCCCGGTGTTGCAGGTGTGGCACCCGGAGCTGCAAATCCAAACAAGAAATATCTGTTATCTCCGAACGGTATTTTTTATAGCCAGGTAGTTAAGAAAACTTTCATGGGAGTGTTTGCTTACCAGATCGCGAATGTATATATGGCTGATTCCATCAATAGCACAACGGATACCGTTGTTTTGGAACACTATTGGGATGCCGCATTTGGATTCTTTGGTGTACCCGTTAATTTTCCAACCAATACAACCGGCCTGCGATATCTGGGATCCTATTCAAACCAGGTTGATGCAGGTCTGCATTCCAACGCTTCTATCATGAATGCATTTTTAAAGGGCCGCACTGCCATCAGCAACAATGACCTCAGCACGATGAAAGCACAGGCTAATATTCTTATCCGGACATTCGACTCACTGGATGCGGCAGCCATCGTTCAGGAAATGCATGAAACCAATACGAATATTGAAGCCGGTGATGCTGTTGCTGCTTATGGCACGCTTTCCGAGTCCCTCGGTTTTGTTCGTAACCTGTCTTACAATTCAAGTGTTACAAGAGTGATCAGTGATTCGCAGATTGCACAGTTGCTCGCTTTATATGATAGTGTAAACCCAGGCAGCCCCGATTTATATCAATTCGTGGATGCGAATGTGAATACAACTGCCCAGATAGAAGCAAAGACGGCAGCCATTGCAGCGTTGATCGGACAGATATACGGCTTTAGTGCAGCTACGTTACCACTACTATAATGATGAATACATAAAAAATATGAAACGCAATTCTCTTCTGCTGGTGGCTTTTGTGATGATCATCGTTGCAGGGATCGGTTTCTCCTGCAGTAAATCAGGAAACAGTTCAGGTCCGGGTACGGGTAACAATAACGGGAAGGATTC
>DATHNR010000193.1:0-3304 GCA_035485835.1 Puia sp. | reverse complement strand
GCATAGTCGTCGATATATACCGGACCGCCGCCCTGTACATGATATTCAAATCTTCTCTTTACACCTTTATAATTTTGCAAAGCAGGAATAATCTTTTCACTGCTTAGTCCCAGTTTACGACAGGCCGTAATTGCTGCCAGGGCATTTTCAACATTATGCCAGCCGCCCACCCGGAGTTCCACTCCTTCCATTTTTCCCTCGCTGCCTTCTACATCAAATACATAATTACCCGACCTGATATGAAGGTTCTTCGTATAAACATCAGCGTTATGATCTGTGAGATGATAACTAAGCTGCGATATATCTCCCGCTGGCTTTGGAATTGGCAATCCATGCTTCTGTACCAAAGTGCCACCTGATTTTATTTTTTCAGAAAAAACAAGAAATGCTTCTTTTACGGCTTCAGCAGTTCCATAAATATCCAGGTGATCTGGGTCCATAGAACTGATCACGGCGATATCCGGATGAAGTTTCAAAAAACTCCGGTCATATTCATCTGCCTCCACAACACAAATATTATTTTCATTACTCCAGAAATTCGTGTTATAGTTTACCGAAATACCGCCGAGGAAAGCATTGGATCCTACGCCACTGTCGCGCAGGATATGTGCGATCATTGTGCTGATGGTTGTTTTTCCATGTGTTCCGGCGACGCATATATTCAAAGTGTCCTTTGTTATTAAACCCAGCACTTCACTTCTTTTCATCAAATCATATCCATGTTCCCTGTAGAAATTCAGTCCTTTGTGATCATTCGGGATTGCAGGTGTATATACTACCAGCTGTACGTCTTTCGGAATCGCGGAGAGGCTGTCGATATAGTTAACATGGATTCCTTCCTCTTCAAGAGTCTTTGTCAAAACCGTTTCAGTTTTATCATATCCGCTCACAGTTTTCCCATGAAACCTGAAATAGCGCGCCAGGGCGCTCATTCCGATACCACCGATACCGATAAAATAGATATTCTGTATATTTTTCAGATCAGTCATTGAGTATTTTCAAAATTTCATTGGCAATTATTTCATCCGCATCTGTAACTGCCAGCTTACCGATGTTATTTTTTAAAATTTCCTGCTCCATCTTATTTTTTGCCAGGGCCAGTATTTCCGGCACCATTTTATTTCGGGCATCTTTGTCCGATATCATGATGGCTGCATTTTTTTTAACGAGGTTTTCTGCGTTCACCGTCTGGTGGTCTTCTGCTGCGTGTGGATAGGGCACAAAAATCACTGGTTTTTTTACCGCACATAGCTCATACAATACACTGCCGGAACGGGAGACAACTATATCTGCTGCGGCATATGCATATTCCATTTTAGAAATAAATTCCCCGGTCCAAATCATTTTGGATTCCGCTGCGTGTACCGCTGCCTGAGCGGCAAAGGATTTCCCGGTTTGCCAGATAAGCTGGATCTGATTTTTAATCAAAAGTGGAATGCCGGAATCTATGGCTTCATTCATTGACTTGGCTCCGAGACTTCCTCCAGTTACCAGAACGGTTGTGTATTGAGGGTCCAGGCCAAAAAAAGCAACTCCCTCTTCTCTTGATATCTGGTTTGTTACTACATTTTTTCGTATAGGGTTACCGGTCTGAAGGAGACGATCAGGGGGGAAGAACTTTTCCATTCCATCGCTTGCTGTAAAAATGCGGGTAGCTTTTTTTCCCAACAGCATATTTGATTTGCCGGCATAAGAATTAGATTCATGAATAAACGTAGGAATCCCTTTTGCCTGTGCGTACCGTAATACGGGAAAGCTGCTATATCCGCCGACACCGATAGCCGCCTGAGGTTTAAATGTTTTAAATATGTTTTTCACCTGCAAAAAACTTTTAACCAGTTTATAAGGAAGTGCAAAATTTTTTAATAAAGAACTTCTGTTATATCCGGCAATATCAATCCCTTTAATAGGATATCCCGCTTCAGGAACTTTTTCCATTTCCATTTTACCTTTAGCCCCTACAAAAAGAATATCCATACCCGGCTCTTTTTTTTTCAAGGCATTTGCGATAGCCAGGGCGGGAAAAATATGTCCGCCCGTTCCGCCGCCTGCTATGATTACACGTTTATTCAAATTCTTAAGTTTCCAAATTCTTTTCCGCCTCTTCACCTTCAATGCGTTCTGCGTTTCTCGCAACACTTAATATTATTCCGATAGCCAGACAGGTAAATAAAAATGAGCTCCCCCCCATACTGACCAGGGGCAGCGTAACACCCGTTACCGGGAACAGATTTACATTTACCGCCATATTTGCAATTGCCTGTATCATTAAAGTAAAACTCAATCCCAGAGCCAGAAAAGCACCGAAGGCAAATGGGCATTTTTTAAATATGCGTATACTCCTGAAAAGAAAAACCAGATAAATAAACATGATAATTGCTCCGCCTATCAAACCATATTCCTCTATAATGATTGCGTATATAAAATCAGAATAGGGATGCGGAAGAAAATTACGCTGGCGGCTGTTACCTGGACCCAGTCCGATCCAGCCTCCGTTGGCAACAGCAATCTTGGCCTGGTTTACCTGGTAATTATCATCCTGCTTGTCTTCCTTTGTACCATACATAAAATTTTCGACGCGGTTAATCCATGTGTCAACACGCACAAGCAAACCGGCATGGGATGAAGGATGACTAACGACAGATGTCGGCTCTGAAGTTTTATGACGGATAACTGCGGCCATGATTAGTAACAGAACAGGAATCATTACCACTCCGATGGTAAGCAGGAGATGTTTGCCACTCACTCTACCGATGAACATCAGCATCATACAGGTTGCACCTACGAGCAGGGCAGTGGAAAGATTCGCAGGTACGATCAACAGGCAAACGACTGCCACCGGGATGATCACGGGTAAAAAGCCTTTTTTAAAATCTTTTATCTGGTCCTGTTTCCTGCTGAGCAAGTGACTGATATACATGATCAGTGCAAGCTTGGCAAGATCTGAGGTCTGAAATGTCATGTTTACGATTGGTAAACGGATCCAGCGGCTGCCTTCATTCAGTTTCACTCCAAAAAATAAAGTATAGAATAGTAAGGGAATGGATATCAGGAAAAGGATTTTCGCCACACGAGCATATATAATATAGTTGACCTGGTGAGCGAAATAGATAATCATCACACCGGTGATAATAAATGCAAATTGTTTGAACAGGTATATTTCTGTATTCCCTTTATACATTTTGTAAGCGAGCAAACCGGTAGAACTATAAACAGCCAACAGAGAGATCAAAGCAAGTAAAACGACTACCGCCCAGATCACTTTATCACCTTTGGTTTTTGTACCAAGATGCTTAAAGGCTCT
>DATHNR010000192.1:0-7294 GCA_035485835.1 Puia sp. | reverse complement strand
GGGCAAGCCGCCACCTATTACTTTTCCATATGTAACAAGGTCGGCACGAATGCCCAGTTTTTCCTGCGCACCGCCTGCCGCGAGACGAAAACCAGTCATCACTTCATCAAAAATTAAAACAATATTTTCTTTATCGCAGAGAATTCGCAATGATTCAAGAAATCCTTTTTCGGGTGGTACACAACCCATATTACCTGCAACCGGTTCAACGATGATAGCAGCGATTTCCCCGGAATATTTTTTTACTATTTCCTCTACAGCGGTGAAATTATTGAAAGGCGCCGTTAAAGTATCCTGCGATACGCCTGATGTAATGCCTGGCACGTTTTGTATCTGCAAAGTAGCCAGCCCACTGCCGGCTTTCACGAGAAAGACATCAGCATGACCGTGATAATGTCCTTCGAATTTCAGGATTTTATTTTTTCCTGTAAATCCGCGGGCTAGTCTTACTGCGCTCATGCAGGCTTCTGTACCACTGTTCACCATTCGGATGAGGTCAACGTTGGGAACCATTCCGGTTATCAATTCCGCCATTTCGATTTCCAGTTCTGTGGGTGCACCATAGGAGGTTGAAAGTAAAGCGCGTTTCTGGATAGCATCTACTACCGATTCGTGCGCGTGACCCAGAATCATCGGACCCCAGGAGGCTATATAATCGATGTATTTATTTCCATCTGCATCATAGAGATAACTGCCTTTCGCTTTATTGATAAAAAGTGGTGTTCCTCCTACGCTGCGGAATGCGCGTACGGGGGAGTTTACACCCCCAGGTATTGTTTTTTGCGCACGTTCGAATAATTCTTTGCTTTTATTTATTTCCATCTGTTAGGCCTAAAGCTTAAAGCCTAAGGCCTAAAGCTTTCTTTAAATATAAATTATTGATACAAATATCTTTCCTACACTCTTAAACTCTTATACTCTTATACTTTCCTCTCACCCACCTACGCTTCGCTTCGGTGGGCAAAGCACTCTCACACTTCCTTGGTTTCCTCAGTCTTCCAACAACTGAATCGCTTCCCTGGCAAAATAAGTTGCTATCAGATCAGCGCCGGCTCTTTTGATGGCCGTCAGTGTTTCGAGTATGGCTTTATTTTCATCCAGCCAGCCCATTTTGGAAGCAGCCTTTATCATTGCATATTCACCGCTGATATTGTATGCACTAACGGGGACGCGCACCGCGTTTTTTACTTCGCGGATGATGTCTAAATAAGCGAGAGCAGGTTTTACCATCACAATATCTGCTCCCTCTTCCACATCCTGGAGGGCTTCTTTAACAGCTTCAGTACGATTGGCATAATCCATCTGATAGGTTTTTTTATCACCAAAACCTGGTGCAGAATCCAGTGCATCGCGAAAGGGACCATAAAAACAGGATGCATATTTAGCACTGTAAGCCATGATACCTGTTTTGTTGAATCCATTTTTCTCAAATGCATTTCTGATGGCACCAATGCGCCCGTCCATCATATCACTGGGTGCCACAAAATCTGCTCCTGCTTCTGCGTGACTAAGACTCATATTTACCAGGGCCTCTACCGTTTCATCATTTATGATTTCACCGTCTTTTACGATGCCATCATGTCCATAGGATGAATAGGGGTCGAGTGCAACGTCCGTCATTAAAATTATTTCAGGCACGGCTTCTTTAATTGCACGAATGCTTCGTTGCATCAGACCATCGTGATTCCAGGCTTCTTTCCCCGTATTATCCTTCAGTTCATCTTTGCATTTAATGAAAAGCAACACCGACTTCAATCCACGTGTATGTAGTTCCTTTACTTCTTTTACAGTAATGTCCAGACTATTCCGGAAGTATCCGGGCATAGAAGCAATTTCCTGACGGATCTGATTTCCTTCATCTATAAAAAGCGGCGCAATGAAATCTGCCACATTAAGATGAGTTTCTGCTACCATACTTCTGATGGAAGGATTCGTACGTAATATTCGGGAACGGTTTTTTAAAATCATAACAGAAATATTAGTGTGGTCCCGCAAATGCGGGATGGAATTGTAATGAATGAAAAAAGTGAAAATTAAATTATTAATGAAAATGCGATTATTTGTATTTCCGATAAACTTTGAAAAATAGTTGCCCTAAAAGATATTTCCATATTTATATATTATCATTAATAATTTAATTTTCACTTTTTTCATTCATTACAATTCCATATTCGCCACATTATAGATAAGTTCTAGACCCATTCTTTAGGATGTAAACATACTTGAAGCAATTCATCTTCCCTGCTTCCGGGCTCAGGATAATAATTATATATCCACCTGGCACGGGGAGGAAGACTCATCAAAATACTTTCCGTTCTTCCGTTTGTTTTCAATCCGAACAAAGTGCCACGATCATGTATCAGATTAAACTCTACATAACGACCGCGACGGATTTCCTGCCACTTGATTTCATTTTCACCAAATGGAAGATTTCTGCGTTTTTCTACAATTGGAAGATACGTTTTCAAAAAAGCCATTCCATTTGCTTTCTGGAATGAAAATAATCTTTCTGCATCCTCCGCATCCTCAGGACGCAGGTAATCATAAAATATGCCGCCGATACCACGCATTTCTTCACTGCGGTGATGGTTGCTGAAATAATGATCACATTCTTTTTTATAAAGCGGGTATAATTTTTCGCCAAAGGGATCCAGGGTTTGTTTTATAGTATTGTGAAAATAAACGGCGTCTTCTTCAAAAAGATAATAAGGAGTGAGATCTGTTCCACCACCAAACCAGCTGTCGATTATTTCATCTGATTCATTATATAATTCAAAATAACGCCAGTTAGCATGTACCGTTGGTATAAATGGATTCACAGGATGAATTACCAGCGATAAACCGCAGGCAAACCATTTAGAGCCTTCAATTTTTAATTGTGCTCTCATCGCATCAGTAACATTTCCGAATACCACCGAACTGTTTACGCCGCCTTTTTCAAACACATTTCCGTTTTCAATGATCCTTGATTTCCCGCCGCCCCCTTTTTCTGATCTTTCCCAGCTGTCTTCTTTGAAGTGTGACTTACCGTCAACTTCTTCCAAATTTTTGCAAATGATATTTTGTAATGAGTGAATAAACTGGACCCAGTTTTCACGTAAACCAGTAACACTTGTTTTATTCGTAATGATAACATTCATTGTTAAAGAGATGACAGAACTTGTTTTTCCTGTTTTAGATAAACATGATTTTTAACAGTATCAACGAAAGCTTTTGCATGATCGACCGGAACATGTGGTAGTATTCCATGACCCAGGTTGGCGATATAGCTGCCGGGCCCGAAATTGTTTAACATCTTCGTCACTTCCTTTTTTAATTCAGGAATGGGACTTAACAATCTGGCAGGATCCAGGTTCCCCTGCAGAGTAATGCCGGTACCTGCAAGCTTCCTTGCTGTTTCGGGACGAATGCACCAGTCCAATCCGATGCAGGCTGCACCTGTACCAACCATTTCAGGTATTGAACCCCATGCTCCCTTTGCAAATAAAATGCTGGGAACATCATTTCTTAAAGCCTGGATAATCTGCCGCATATATTTTAATGAAAAAATTTCGAAATCATCCGGACTTAGTAAACCACCCCAGGAGTCGAAGAGCTGGATAACATCTGCGCCAGCCTTCACCTGTTGTTTCAGGTAAGCGATGGTAGTATCAGTCAACATTTGCAACAATCGATGTGCAAGGTCAGGTTGAGTATAACAGAATGTTTTTACCATATCAAATGTTTTCGATCCTTTCCCTTCCACCATGTAACATAGAAGCGTCCATGGTGCTCCTGCGAATCCAATGAGTGGAACCCGGTTGTTTAATTCCACTTTCGTTAATCTGATCGCATCGAATACATAACCGAGCGTTTCCTCAACATCCGGAACAGAAACACGGGAAAGATCATCTTTTGATCTTATGGGTTCCGGTAAAACCGGTCCCTTGTTTTCTACAAGTTGTACTTCCAGTCCCATGGCCTGAAGCACTACCAGTATATCAGAAAAAAGAATAGCAGCATCAACACCAATCTGATTGACCGGTTGCAATGTAATTTCTGTTGCCAGTTCAGGCGTTTGTACACGGGTAAAAAAATCATATTTATCCCGCAGCCTGCGATAGTCCGGCAGGTACCGCCCGGCCTGTCTCATCATCCATACAGGAGTTCTTTCAGTAGATTCTCCCCGAAGTGCTTTAATTATTAAATCATTTTTAATCATACTTATGTTATAGGATGAGACGCAGCATATTCTACTGCCATGTTAAAAACAAAAGCTTTATCTGCTTCGGGTGAAATAATAATTTTATTGGATGTCAGATTATCGAGAACAGCAGCTGTCGTTTTACCCATCGCAAATACACGCGTTTCCGGTTCGAGGTCATTTATGGAAAAAAAACTTAGGGCAGCTGACGGACTGAAAAATAAAACAGCATGCGGCTGATCTTTAATTTTAACAGGTGTTTCTAGTGTATCATATACGATGAATTCAGTCAGTTCAATACCCTGATTCTTTAATTTTTCCGGAAGTATTTTCATTCTCTGGTCTCCACAAAAAAATACTGCATCTTTTACCTTATCGTTTATCATCAATTTGGATAATGAAGAAGCATTGTCTGCATATCCGGCAATGGATTCACTCCCAAAAAAATTTTCTACTGCGCTGCGTGTTTCATTTCGGATGCAATAGATTTTCCAAGGCGGCCTGGTTTTCAGAGATTCGCCAACATACTTCACCGCATGCGCACTGGTAAAAATGACAATTTTCTTCTCTGATGCGAATTCACAGATGATGGGTTTTAATTCTACACCGGGCCGGGGAATTATTTTTATAAATGGAACAACACTGACTTCAATCGTTTCCGGAATATGGTTTATCCGATCGAAAGGAAGGGCCGCTGTGGATAATATATGATACCGGCGGTCAGACATGTTGTTTCATTTCAAGTATTTCCTTTCCGCCGCTACTGAGCAATTCATGGGCAGCAGCTGTTCCGAGACTGGCCGCCAGTTCTACGGAGATTCTTTTTTCTATGAAATACATTTTATCACCTGAAGGATCCAGAAGATTACCCCGGAAAAAAACTTCTTCTCCTTCTGTTTCTGCCAATGCACCTATCGGAGTGGAACAACCGCCAAGCAAAGCTGCTAAAAAATCGCGTTCGATTTTCACACAAAAGGCAGTTGATTCGTGATGTATTTTATGGCATATTTCGATAATTTCTTTTTCATTTTCTCTGCAAACAACAAGTATGGCACCTTGTGCAGGTGCAGGGATCATCCAATCCAGTTCAATGGAACTTGCCTTGCGAAGTCCCAGACGTTGAAGCCCCGCTGCAGCAAAAATGGCTCCCCACCAATGGCTGTCTTCCAGTTTTTTTAACCGGGTGTTCACATTACCACGTATGGGTTCTATTTGATCAGTCGGAAAACGATGAAGCCACTGGGCTCTTCTTCTTAAACTACTTGATGCTATAACTACCGGTTCATGATTATCAAGGTGAATATTTTCATTGGATGGATGCGGAACGAGCAAATCGTAAGGGCTGTCTCTTTCCAAAACAGCAGCTTCTGTTATGCCGGAAGGAAGATTCACCGGAACGTCTTTCATCGAATGAACTGCCAGATCAATTTGATTATTCAATAAAGCAAGATCCAGGCTTCGCGTAAAAATTCCCTGCACACCCATGTCATACAACGGCGTAATCAGATCCAGATCACCTTCACTTTTTATCAGGACCAATTCGGCTTCAACACCATGTTTTTTAAGCAATGACTTAACATGGTTGGCCTGCCAGAGAGCAAGCTGGCTATCGCGTGTACCGATCCTTAATTTTTTAGACATGTTGAACTCGTTTATCAACCCGCGATAAACTCGTTGATCGCCTCGATATAATAACACCCGCGCTGATTTTCGCGGCGCATTTTGGAAGCCATCCCATTTAATACCCGCTGGATTTTCTGGTCTCTGTTTATGAAAGATGACTCCACAGAAACTTGTTGTTCGAATAATGGAGAACCGTGTATTTCCTGGAGTTTTATTTTTACGAGTTTAAGAACCGGAACGTGTTTTCGCATTTCATGCCATTCCATTAATTCCTTCAGATGATTTTGTATAATCATTCGGGCTTTTGGAACTTCTGCGGCACGACGAAGCAGGGTCTCATCTTTAAGTTTTGAAAGTCCGTCTACATCTATAAGAGTGACATTATGTAAATGCGTCACGCTTTTTTCAACATTGCACGGAATGGAAAGATCAATAATGAGTTTCTCCCCGGTAATATTTTCCAGGTCGGAAAAATGAATGACCGGCTCAGAAGAATTGGTTGCAACAAGTATGATATCAGCATTTTTTATTTCTTCCGGAAGGGATTCAATAGATGCAGTTCTTAAATCAAACGCAGAAGCGAGGTTTTCAGCTTTTTCCGGTGTACGGTTCATCAGGGTGATATGACTGGTTCCAAGATAATCAACGAGATTTTTACAAGTGATCGTCCCGATTTTCCCTGTGCCTAATAGCAGGATCTCTTTGGTATGTAATGAATCCGTGTTTTCACGGATATACTGCACAGCAGCGAAAGCGACAGAAACCGTTCCATCGCTCAGTTTGGTATTATTCTTAATTTCTTTGGAAGATTGTAATACCTGGTTAAGTGTCCTTTCCAGTAAAGTATGGATGAAACCTCTTTCTTTGGCAAATTTCATTGCCTGACGAAGTTGTCCTATTATTTCATAGTCGCCCAATATCTGCGAATCAAGACCAGCACCTACATCAAAAAGATGATGCAATGCTTTCAGCCCGTGTTTACGATAAGCTAATTGATTAAAAAGCTCCGCTGTTCCCTGCGTTTGCGTACAGATAAGATTTACAAGCTGGTCAGGATTATCAGCGATACCGTAAATTTCTGAACGGTTGCAGGTTGACAAAACAAAAAGATCACGGACATTAAACTCATCTGCCAGCTTCAGAATATTATCATATTGTTCCGGTCCAATGGCGAAAGATCCCCTGATTTCAGTATCGGTCTTTTTGTAGTTAATACCGGCGACGAAGAAATTCGATAATTCAGCGTTTGCGTTTCTACTCATCTTAAAATAGTACGCCAAAATTAGTCCCTGCGATAACCAATGCCTCATATTAATGTCATGATAATGTCATTTATAATAAAGTAGGTTTCTTAATTACATTTGCAAATGACCAATTTGAAAAGGGGAGTTATTTTGATGAATCTGGGTTCGCCGGATTCAACAGAAGTGCCTGATGTGAGGAAATACCTGAATGAGTTTCTTACCGATAGAAGAGTTATTGATTCCT
>DATHNR010000191.1:0-10846 GCA_035485835.1 Puia sp. | reverse complement strand
AATCGCTGCAGGCAAAAAGATTTTCTTTATTTCTGACTTCCATCTCGGTACACCCGATCGCCTCGCCAGTCTGCAACGGGAAAGATATATAATTGAATTTCTTGATTCCATTAAACATGAAGCATCCGAAATATTTATCGTCGGCGACCTTTTTGACTTCTGGTTCGAATATAAAACAGTAGTCCCAAAAGGTTACGTACGTATTCTTGGTAAACTGGCTACTTTAACGGATGCAGGTATTCCCATCCAATTTTTTGTCGGTAACCACGATATGTGGATGAAAAATTATTTTGAAAAAGAACTGTCCATCCCTGTTTATTACGAACCAAAAACTTTTATCCGCAATGGGAAGAAATTTTTGATTGGACACGGTGACGGATTGGGACCTGGTGACGGAGGGTATAAATTTCTAAAAAAAATATTCCGGAATAAATTCAGCCAGGGACTATTTGGTGTTCTGCCACCAGTGTTCGGTGTAGGTATTGCAAATTATTTCAGCAGAAAAAGCCGAACCGCAACCCAACAGACAGACGAAAAATTTCTTGGCGAAGAAGGCGAATGGCTGATTCAATATTGTAAAAAAAAGCTCTCAGAGGAAAATTTCGATTACATGATTTTCGGGCACCGACACCTGCCCATTGACTACACATTTCCGAATGGTACAAGGTATATCAACCTGGGTGACTGGATCCGATATTTTAGTTATGCATCATTCAACGGTGAACAATTGGACTTAAAGAGCTATGATCCCAAATTGGATTATAAGATAATCAGAAAGTGAAAAAAATCATTCTCATTTTAATCGTTAGCTTATCCATGTACAGTTTGTCTGCACAAACGGATACGATCCCCAAGGAATCCTGCCTGATAAAAGGATCATTTGTTGACTTTCAGGTCGATAACCTGGGGAATCTTTTTTTGCTTACGCCGGACAATCAGTTAAAGAAATATAATTCAAAAGGAGATTCCCTCGGCGTTTTTAATGATGTCAGGAGATATGGGAAAATTGCATATATCGATGTGACAAATCCACTTAAGATCCTTCTCTTTTACCAGGAATTCGGAACCATTGTAATGTTAGACAGGTTTTTGAATAATATCAACAGTATCGATTTGCGGCAGTTAGGTTTTTACCAGGTAACATGTATTGGTCTTGCATACGATAATAATATTTGGGTTTATGATGAACTAGCTGGTCAGCTGAATAAAATCGGCAGTGATGGAACTCTTATTAACCAGACAAATGATATCAGGCAATTTACTGATTCAGTACCCGATCCGGTATTGCTCACCGATCAGGGTGGACTTGTATACCTGTTCGATCCGCAAAAAGGAGCTTTTGTTTTTGATCATTATGGTGGCTTTCAAAAACTTATTCCTTTAAGAAACTGGCGTCATTTTTCTGTTATTAATAAAACCTTATTGGGATGGAACGGTCATGAGTTCCTGAAATACGAGGATAAAATAATGACTGGTGAGGAAAAGAAGGGAATTCCGGCCTACTATTTGCCAGCGCTTAAAATCCTTATTATGCCAGACTTTCTTTATGTGCTAAAAGCTGATGGTATTCATGTGTTCAAGAACTGATCAAATATGAATGGATTCTGGAATCAACTGGTATTTGACAACCCGATAAAAAAATACTTATATATTTTTATCGCGATAGCATTAAGCATTCTACTTAAAAGGATTATTTCGAAATTTGTCGCAGGCCAGTTATTCAGAGGCGCAAAAGCGATTGATAAGGGTCTCGACAAGAATGCCTTTGTGAAGCTGATGCTTCCTCCTTTGGAAATTTTCCTTATCGCCTTTGTTTCCATCGCTGCTATTGACAAACTGAAATTTCCTGGAGTTCTGGAATTTGAAATATTTGAAATCCCATTTAAATCCATCGTACATGGATTCGCCAAAACGGTACTTATTATAGTATTTATATGGCTGATTTTACGAACTATTGATTTCGTATCAATGTTGCTAAAAGAAAAAGCCAGGGTTGCAGGTGATCTTAAAGATCATCAACTCGTTGTTTTTTTCAGGGACTTCTTAAAAGCAATCATTGGTATAGTCGGAATACTGATGGTTCTGGGACTGGCTTTCGGATTTGAAGTGAGTAAATTATGGACCGGCCTCGGCATTGCAGGAGCAGCACTTGCTCTTTCTACAAAAGAAAGTATTGAAAATCTGATTGCTTCATTTATCATTTTTTTTGATAAGCCCTTCATGGCAGGGGACGTAGTTAAAGTAAATAATATCTCAGGAACTGTAGAAAAGATTGGACTGAGGAGTACCAGGGTGCGTACGGATTTAAAAACATATGTCACTATTCCGAATAAACAAATGGTCGACAGCATTGTAGATAATCTTACGTTGCGTACCTATCGCAAAGCAGAGATAAGGCTTCAGTTTGATTCCTCCACTCCCGCAGAAACCATTGACTCATTTATAAAAGACTGCAGGAAGATGCTGCAGGATAAATCAGCTATCATTGATGCAACAGTTTTCTTAAATGATATTTCGGGAACAGCATTTCAGATCAGTATTGATTTTTTTACAACCCCCATTCCACTGGCTGAATTCAATGAAATAAAACAAAAAATAAATATTGAAATTTTGGATCTGATCGAAAACCGGAAGATTGTGATTGCCGGATCGGGGATGACGGTAAAGATTACTTCAGATTCGCCTTCATCTCAAGAAGGAAAAGCCTGACTTCTTCCAGCTTTTTAATTGTTTCAAATTTTTCTTCCGCTCTGGAATTCTTCTTCAAAAAATCTTTGGCACCTTCTATCGTATATTTTCTCTGACGTAGAAGGTGATAGATAAGATGGAGGTTTTTTATATCTACAGGGCGGAAATAGCGGTCTCCCTTTTTATTTTTCTTTGGCTGAAGAATATTGAATTCTGCTTCCCAGAAACGAAGAAGGGATTGATTTACACGAAACATCTCAGCAACTTCACCCATGGTGTAGTATTGTTTCTGAAATAATATTTCGTCCTCTGGAATTTGTATAAGATCAGCTTCTTCAGATACCTGCCTGATGGACTTCCTGCCCCTGCCTGATTTTAATTTGTGAACAGGATCAGCTATCTGGGTTTCTTCATCAACAGGTTCATCTGATGGAATCTCAGTAACAGGTTCTTTCGGTTCTTCCAGAACCTGCGTATTTTCTGTTGATTTTAATTTTTTAATGCGGACACCGATATTCAGCGGCTGATCTTCCTTGCGCAGTTGAATATCCTGCGGTGAGGTTGATTCTTCAACAAATTTCATGGAGATCTGAGAGAACGTGGTCATGCTTATTCAAAAATAACAAAAACTATTCCGAAACAATCTAAAGTTATCCGAAAAAAACTTAGTCAAAGCTCTGGTTGCTGGAAGAAGCGAGTTTTAGCAGCCGGTCATATTGTTCAGGGGTAATATCATTATAAAAATAGAACACAGGATCAACGGGTTCGCCATTTCGATGAACCTCATAGTGGCAATGCGGGCCGGTACTTTTACCCGTATTTCCAACCCAGCCAATAACTTCTCCCCGCTTAACTTTCTCCCCCGGATGAACTTTGATTTTAAACATATGTCCGAACAATGTGGCATAACCATATCCATTGTGGATCAATACATGGTTTCCATACCCATTACCAGTATTGCCGGCTGTTTCAACAGTGCCATTGGCGGTGGCATAAATCGGAGTTCCCTGGGGTGCTGCGAAATCTAGTCCCGCATGAAATTTGGTGGTTTTATAAACTGGGTCAATGCGGTATCCGAAACCTGATGCGATTCTTTTCAGGTCTTTATTGCTTACTGGCTGAATGGCAGGGGTACAGGCGAGCAACAGCTCCTTATTCTTGATAAAACCATTGATGTCATCATAGGATTTAGTTTGTGCATGAATTCGGGAACTCAGATTATTGAGTGAATTTGCGATGGAAACAGCCAGATTCTCCTGATCCATACCCTGAACAAGCTGGAATTCCTGCTGTTGTGCGAGGCTTTTGGCTCTTGCGCTGTCGGGAATAGGGTTGGCTTCAAAAATAGCCCTGTATACCTCATTATCCCTTTTTTCAAGTCCGGCAATCTGTTCCTGCATTTTTTTCACCTGTTCATTCATGACAAAATAATTGTCTTTCAACGCTTCATTGGTCTGCATTAATCTTTTTTCATTGGCAGAAGGAAAGTAACGGTAGGCAAGTGAAACCAGGATCAGAGCGGTAACAATAGAAGCAGATAAAAAACCAAGAATACGGAGCAGTGTTACTCGTAGCGGTGTTTCCAGTTTTTCGTACCGGAGGGTATTGGTGTTATAGTAATATTTGATCTTTTTCATGCAGTCACCTGGTACCGGACCACTGTTTACGAAGTGGACACTGTACCTTTGCAGCGCAGATTAATAACGCAAGTGTACTAATTATTATCCTTTTATAAACCCCCGATTTAAAGATTGTAGCTAAATTATGATGGGAAGCGCCGAGATACGGGATAAATTTCTGGATTTTTTTAAATCTAAAGCTCATGTCATTGTTCCTTCTGCCCCGATAGTGACAAAGAATGACCCCACCCTGTTATTCACCAATGCAGGCATGAATCAATTCAAAGATTATTTTCTTGGAAATAAAACGGCACCTTACCCCCGGGTAGCCGATACACAAAAATGTTTGAGAGTTAGTGGAAAGCACAACGACCTGGAGGAAGTAGGAGTAGATACCTACCACCATACAATGTTTGAAATGCTGGGTAACTGGAGTTTCGGCGATTATTTTAAAAAGGAAGCTATTAGCTGGAGTTGGGAACTGTTAACGAAGGTTTACCATATTCCCGTCGATCGGATTTATATAACTGTATTTGGTGGAGATACTTCAGAACATCTGCCTCCTGATGATGCAACTAAGTTAGAATGGCTGAATTGGGTTTCACCGGAAAGAATCCTTGATGGTAGTAAAAAGGATAATTTCTGGGAGATGGGCGATACAGGGCCATGCGGGCCCTGTTCAGAAATTCATGTGGATTGCAGAACGGATAGTGAGAGGAAAATTCAGGATGCTGTAAAGCTGATTAATCAGGATCATCCCCAGGTTATTGAAGTATGGAATATCGTTTTCATTCAGTTGAACCGGACTAAATCCGGAGCCCTCGAACTTCTGCCATCCAGACATGTGGATACCGGGATGGGTCTTGAAAGGCTGGTGCGTGTTCTTCAGAATAAACAAAGTAATTATGATACGGATATTTTCAGCGGAACGATTGCCATGGTTGCGAAAATAACCGGGATGATTTATTCGGGTTCTGATAAGGAGAAAAAAGATATTGCATTTCGGGTAATCGCCGATCATATCCGGGCCATTTGTTTTACAATTGGAGATGGCCAGCTTCCTTCAAATATCGGGGCAGGCTATGTTATAAGAAGAATTCTGCGTCGTGCAGTACGGTATTATTATTCTTATCTGAATCGCAAAGAGCCGCTCTTATACCTCCTGGTACCTGTTATTGCAACCCAGTTTCAAAAAGTGTTTCCTGAATTAGGTGATCAAAAAGATTTTATTAAAAAAGTTATCCATGAAGAAGAGGAAGCCTTCCTTCGCACACTCGATAAGGGAATAAAGATCTTCAATGAATATATTGAAAACGGAGCAGCACAAAAATCAGAATCAGCATTCCATTCAGAGAAGCGGATCTCTGGTGCATTTGCATTTAAATTGAATGATACTTATGGCTTTCCGATAGATCTCACTTCTCTGATGGCCAGAGAAATTGGGTGGACGGTTGATGAAAAGGAATTTGAGAAAGAACTTCAAAAACAGAAAGACAGGTCTCGTTCAGCGGGCCAATTGGATACAGGTGACTGGATTCCCGTTCACGAAAACGGAAAGGTTATTTTTTCAGGATATACAGAACTCGATACAATTACAGAAATCAATCGCTGGAGAAAGGCAAAAGTGAAGGGTAAGGATATCTACCAGCTCGTTTTAGGTAAAACACCTTTTTATGCCGAAAGCGGCGGCCAGTCGGGCGACACAGGCGTTCTAACGATTGACGGGGAAATAATTGAAGTACTCGATACGAAAAAAGAGAACGATCTCATCATTCACTATACTGATAAATTACCTGCAGACCAGCGGGCACCTGTGATTGCACATGTAGATGCAGAAAAAAGAAAAAATGCAGCAGTACACCATACTGCCACACATTTATTGCATGCAGCGTTGAGAAAAGTGCTGGGTACACATGTAGTTCAAAAAGGTTCATTGGTAAACTCCAGTCACCTGCGTTTTGATTTTTCGCATTTTGCAAAACTTACCAGGGAAGAGCTGGATGCAATCGAGCGGATGGTTAATGAAAAAATCAGGGAAAATATTCCGGTCATCATTCAGGAAATGCCCAGGGAAGAAGCCCTGAAAACCGGAGCCATGGCCCTTTTTGGTGAAAAATATGGAGATATAGTTCGGGTCGTAATTATTGATCCTGATTACTCCGTTGAATTATGCGGAGGTACCCATGTGCTGGCTACAGGTGAATTGGGATTTTTTAAGATCAGGACTGAATCAGCCATTGCAGCTGGTGTAAGACGAATTGAAGCAATTGCCGGATTGGAAGCTGAAAAATATATAAATGCTGAGCTGAAACTTTTGTCCTCGGTCCAGGAACAGCTAAAAAACCCAAAGGATCTCCTGAAATCGTTGGAAGACCTTCAATCTGGGTCGAATGACATGCGCAAAAGGATCGAATCCATGGAAATGAAACAAGTGGCTCAGCTGAAAACTGAACTTAAGAATGAAGTCATTTCCATTGGGAAGTATAAATTCATTGAAAAATTAAGTGAAGGTATTGGGCCAGAAGCTTTGAGAAAACTCGGCACCGAATTACGACAGGAAATTCCACAGGTTATGCTTGCGCTGGCTACTATATCAGATGGCAAACCCTTCGTGGTAATCGGTCTCGGAGACCAGCTCATCCTTGAAAAAAACCTGGATGCTGCAAAAATTGTAAAAGAGATTGTGGCACCGCAAATTAAAGGAGGCGGGGGCGGACAAAAGACCCTGGCTACTGCCGGGGGACAGGATGCCAGTTCACTTACAAAGGTTATTTCTGATGTGAAAGCCCTTCTGGTATAGAAGATGACAGATGACCGTTGACCGATGACCGCTTTGAATTCCACATTCCCATACTTCCATATTTGCATTAGGCTTTGGGCTTTAAGCTTTAGGCTTTAAAGATCTGTTAAAGATGTATGATGCAGATAATCCGAATATTTTCGTATATCAGATTTTTTCCTATATTTGAAATACGAAACTTGACGTAGTCATATAACATAAAATTAAACAGAGATGAAAAAATTCATTTACAAGGGTTTATTAATGGGAGTCTTTTGCCTGGCTCTTGGCCAGCTAACGATGGCTCAGCCTGCTGCAGTACCTCCTCCTCCGTCCCCTGCTATTGTACCAGATGCAGTAATCACTGAAGATGGCGGTCCGACAGAAATTGTTATCAGACAAAAAGGGGATAAAGATGCAAAGGTTGTTTTGGAAATTAAAAATGGTGATTTTTTCATCAATGGAAAACCTTTGGAGAAATTCGACGATCAGAATATAATCATTGAAAAAAGAAAATTCGATGAAAATACGGATTGGCCTAATATGACTTACTCACTCTCTCCTTTCCGCGACAATCGGATGAATGATGATATGACGGAAAGATATTTGGCAAATATCGACAGACAGAAAAACCTGCAGAAATCAATTAAAATAAGGATGAATTCTGCTTTCCTGGGTGTGTCTTCCCGCAAAGCAGAAAAAGGCGGCGCCACAGTACTGGAGGTAACGAAGGGTAGTCCTGCGGAAAAAGCGGGCATTAAAAAAGGTGATATCATTACAAAGCTGAATGAAACGAAGATTGAAAGTCCGGAAACTCTGTATGAAACCGTTCATAATTTAAAACCAGGAGACAAAGTAACGATCATCCTTACCAGGGATGGTAAAGAACAGACAGTAGTTGCAACACTTGATAAGTCAGATGTTGGCGCTAAGGATTTTAATTACAATTACAATTATAAATTCAAAATGCCTCCTATGCCGGATATGGGAGATATACAATTTGATGGAAATTGGGGGCCCCGGCAGCCAAAGCTCGGTATCAAGGCACAGGATGCAGAAGATGGTAAGGGAGTAAATGTGCTTGAAGTGGAAGACAGTTCGGCAGCCTGGAAAGCCGGTTTGAAAAAAGGTGATATTATCCTGCAGTTTGACGGATCAGAAGTCAACAGCACCAATGAATTGGTTGAACAATTTCAGGATGCCCGCAGGAAATCAACCATAAAAGTAAAGATTCAAAGAGGGGGGACTACACAGGATTTAGATATTAAGATACCCCGTAAATTGAAAACGGCAGAACTCTAGGAAGAACAAATGAATTCATAGAAACTTCCTACGATTTTTTACCTTCGTGCACTGGATTCAACTGGTTCACGCTAAGCGCAAAGAACCGGCTAAAAGCTGGCCATTCTTTGCGCTTTTGTTTGTTTCAGCATACTCCAGGTTATTAATATGCATGAAGAAGTATACGAAACTGTAATAGGTCTGGAAGTGCACGCTCAGTTGCTTACTAAATCTAAATTATTCTCAGCGGATGAAACGGAATTTGGTGCGGAACCCAATACGCATATTAGTCCTGTGACGCTGGGTTATCCGGGAACATTACCCGTTCTGAACGAAAAGGCAGTTCGCCTTGCTGTTAAAATGGGCATTGCCTGTAATTCTGAAATAGAAACTTTTAACTATTTCGCCAGGAAAAACTATTTCTACCCGGATCTCCCCAAGGGATATCAGATTTCTCAGCATACTGCTCCTATTTGTAAAGGTGGTTTTATTAAAATTGTGCAATCTTCCGGTGAAAAAGAAATTCAATTAAACCGGATTCACCTGGAAGAAGATGCTGGTAAAAGCATACATGATAAAGACGATCATTTTACCAGCCTTGATTTTAACCGGGCCGGTGTTCCCCTCATTGAAATTGTAACTGAACCATGTATTGGCAGCGCTGACGAGGCGGTTTCGTTTCTTACCAATCTTCGTCGCATACTCCGTTACCTTGATATCTGCGATGGAAATATGGAAGAAGGGAGTCTGAGATGCGATGCAAACGTTTCAATCCGGAAAAAAGGAGATTCGGTTTTGGGTACCAAGGTTGAAATAAAAAATCTAAATTCGATCCGAAATGTAAAACGCGCAATAGAATTCGAAGTAAGCCGAATGTGTGAGCTGGCTGAAAACAATGAAGCTGTTGTTCAGCAGACACGCAGTTTTGATGCAATGAACGGAACTACTTTTTCTTTACGTTCAAAAGAAGAAGCCAATGATTACCGTTATTTTCCCGATCCGGATCTTCCTCCTTTTGAAATTACTCCGGAATTTCTCAGCAGTATTAAAAAATCGATTACTGCCCTGCCTGAACAGCTCATAAAAAAATATACTGAAAGCTATAATCTGAGCAGGTATGACGCTGAAGTCATTACTGACGATAAAGAAACAGCAGCATATTTTGAAACGCTCATTCTTTTAACAACTTCCTATAAAGCAGCAGCGAACTGGCTATTGGGACCTGTAAAATCCTATCTAAATGAAGTGGGAATATCCATTACCGCTTTCCCCGTGAAACCTGCCCAGATGGCCTCCCTGATTGCGCTGGTGGAAGATGGCAGCGTGCACTTTTCTACCGCTTCATCCAAAATTTTTCCAGAACTTGCTTCCGGAAGAGCGACAGACCCTTTACAAATTGCGATCAGTATGAACCTGATACAAACGGGCGATGAAACCCAGATTCTGGAATGGGTAAAACAGGCGATGGAAAAAATGCCGGATAAAGTACTCGAATATAAAAAAGGTAAAAAAGGTTTATTGGGATTGTTTGTTGGGGAAGTAAAAAAAATCTCCAATGGCAAAGCAGACCCACTCCTGACCAATCAGCTGCTTATTAAAAAATTAGAAAAATAAAGATTCAATAATAATCGAAATGAAAAAGATCATCCTCCTCATCCTGATTTCCTCATGTTTATTTGTTTCATGCAAGCATGGTGATAGTAGCAGGTTCCAGGTGAAACTCTCGTATAAAAACAGTGATAAAATGATGAGCCCGCAGAATAGCGGCAAATCGGATGGCTGGATTTTCCTTGAAGAAATTGTGTACGGTAAATCACAGCTTCCGCTAATTGTTGATTCTCAGAGAATATCAGGTACTTCGGGTAATTTAACCTTCTCAGGGAAAAGTAAAACCCAGGGAATTTTTGAACTGGTATTTGGGGAAAATGCATTGGCCATCCCACTTATTAATGATGCACCGGAAATTCAGATTGATGCAGACCTTTCAAAAACAACAGATTTTTATACAGTGACTGGTTCGCCTGCAAGTAAACAACTCCAGGATCTTCTCGCCGAGGTTGGCAGTAAGAATAATGAAATTCAAACTGCATTTAACCAATTAGATAGTTTAAAAAAAATCGATGCACCGGATAGTGTTTTGGTAGCAGTTAATCTCACGAAAAATGCTGCCATATCACAGTTAAATGATTATTTCAAACAATTTATTCGGACAACTCCAAACGCTACTTTGGGTGTTCTTGCACTTGGTTGGGCTTCCAGGAGCCTGCCGCCTTCTGAAATGGATAGCGCACTCAAAAATTTAAAGTCCCGTTTTCCGGGGAATGCATTTATAGCCGAAATGGAAAAAGCAAGCCAGCAGCAACAGCCGGAACAACCATCCACTGATTCCTGGATTGGCAAAACAGTTCCTGAACTGGTTATGCAGGATATAAATGGGAAAGATGTTTCTATCAGCTCATTTAGGGGGAAATATGTGCTT
>DATHNR010000190.1:0-13998 GCA_035485835.1 Puia sp. | reverse complement strand
CTATCACTGAAGCTTGAGGCGTAAGGCTTAAGGCTTAAAGTGTAAAGCCGGAACAATTGTTCCCGCACATGCAGGATTAATGGTTAATTGATAGCATTTTGAAAGTTGACGAGAAATTGCAGGATGCATTTAAATATGCATTTGCAATTAATCCCTCATATGCGGGAACAATTAACCATTAATCCTTTGTGTTTTGCTGATACATTGGAACAGGAATCAAAATTATCCGTTAAAACTTTAAATGTTTGATTCCTAAATCCTATTTTGCTCTTGAAAGCCTAAAGCTTAAAGCTTAAAGCTTAAAGCCTAAGGCTTAACGCTTAACGCTTAACGCCTGATTATAGAGTATATAAGTATTCAAACCATTTTCCTAAGAAACGCAAGCAGATAAAACCTAAAACTTAAAACAAAGCATGTTTTTAATATACATGCCGGCATATTATTTCTTTTAAACTCATCTGTTTGGTCCGTTTTTACGCATATCTAAGAAGGACGATTTTCTTTGCGCTGCTTGTTTTTTGCTCGGCAAAATCAATTGCCCAGCAGGTTACAATCCATGGAACTGTTTTTAATATGTATAAAACCCGCCCGCTCGACGGAGTTAGTGTACTCTGTAGTTGTGGATCAGGAACCACCACAGATTCCAATGGTAATTATGTGATCCGCGTGGACCAGTCAGATTCACTTCGTTTTTCTTACCTCGGCCGTGCCACCCAGATGTTCCCCGTTTTCATGATGAACTCCACGGCCGGTTTCGATATTGCCCTTCATGTAAATCCAACGGAACTGAATGAAGTGCGTGTTGCTCCCAGGAATTATCATATGGACTCCCTGCAGAACCGGAAAGATTATGAAAAGATTTTCAATTATAAAAAGCCCGGTCTTACAATAACTGATGGTTCCGTTGGTGGAGGTGCGGGATTTGATCTTGACGAAATAATCAATGTGTTCCGATTTCAAAGAAACCGGCGATTACTTGCATTCCAGCAAAGATTAATTGCTGATGAACAGGATAAATTCATAGACCATCGGTTCACCAGATATATCGTAAAACAAATAACTCACCTGGATGGTGACGCTGAAGATTCATTTATGCGCCGTTACCGGCCTTCTTATCAGTTTACCCAGATCGCCACCGATTATGAATATGCAGAATATATAAAACTCGCTTACCTGGATTATAGAAGACATTTGGATTACCATTATGTGCCAGGTAAGAAAGAAGAGGATACGATTCCACCGACACCGTTTTAAGCTCAGGGCGTAAAGCGTAAGGCGTAAGGCGTAAAGCTTAAGGCGTAAAGCCTTACGCCTATGCTTTAAGCATTTAGCTTTAAATTGTATTTAAATGCAATTATTACGGCACATTCCTTTTCTAAAAGCAGTTTTTCTGCACAGCATTTCTGCATTCGGAGGTCCGCAGGGTCACCTGGGCATGATGATGAAAACTTTTGTAAACAGGCGTCATGATGTTACAGAAGAAGAACTGATCGACTATAACGCTTTCTGCCAACTGCTGCCTGGTGCTTCTTCCACCCAAACCCTGATACTGATTGGATATAAACGCGGGGGCATTCCGCTGGCGGTAATCACGCTCATTATATGGATGTTGCCAGCATGCATCCTTATGGGTATTTTTTCTTTTTTCATAGAATATATTAACAATAAAAACGGCAGCCTGCTACTTTTTCGTTTTGTAGAACCCATGACGGTAGGATTCATTGTTTTTGCTGCCTGGAAAGCATTTCGCGTTTCTGTACATAATACCATCACACATATAATAATGGTGGTATCGGCTATCTCAACCTTTCTTTTATTTAAAACACCCTGGATTTTTCCGATCGTGATTGTGCTGGGCGGACTCATAACAAATATCAGCAGCAGGCGTATACCTCAAACAGAAGTGATCACACAGAAAATTAAATGGGCCAATATCTGGCTCTTTGCATTTATTTTTATTCTTGCCGGCGCTTCCAGTGAGCTGGCCAGAAAAAATAACTGGCCACACAGAAGACCCATTAACCTATTTGAAAATACATATCGATTCGGCAGCCTGGTATTTGGCGGGGGACAGGTCCTGATTCCTTTTATGTATGAGCAATTCGTTGTAAGGCCTGAATCACAAAAACTCATCCAACGAAATCCCAATATTGTTAAAATCAATAAAGATGATTTTTATACAGGTGCCGGATTTGTAAGGGCAATACCCGGACCTGTTTTCTCCGTTTCATCTTATATGGGAGGAATTGCCATGAAAGACATGGGGTTCTCTGCCCAGGTTTTGGGATGCGTTATTGGCTCTGTCGCCATATTTCTGCCCAGTGCACTGCTGGTCCTTTTCTTCTTCCCCATCTGGTCGAACATGAAAAAATATGCTACCGTATACCGCGCTCTTGAAGGCATTAACGCTGTGGTCGTGGGAATCATGGTGGCCAGCAGTTTGTACATGATGAAAGATTTTACTTCCGGCACCACACTCATGCTATGGCTAAACATAGCAGTAGGTATACTTACATTTATTCTCCTGCAATACAGCAAGTTACCTTCACCCGTAATCGTGATGATCTGCTTACTGCTTGGCTGGATTATTTAATCGATAACGGATGACGGTTGACGGTTGACGGACTTGTCCGCCTTCTCACGCTAAGGCGTGATGAGGACGCTTGCGCCAAAGCTTCAGCGTCGGCGCACGGGAAATGCCGTTGGCCGGTGTTAAGTTAAAAGTTGCCCCACACTCTCACACTCTCACACTCTCACACTTTATAAATCTCCTTCCGCAAATCGTAAACGTTTTAAAATCATTACCTCTAAATTTGCTTCCCCTACATAATGAGCTTATTGAATAAACGTCAAATAAATATTGGTCTCGTTGGCAATCCGAATAGTGGGAAAAGCTCTCTTTTTAATGCCCTCACCGGCCTTCACCAGAAAGTGGGAAATTTTCCTGGTGTAACCATCGACAAAAAAACCGGCTCCAGCAATCTGGGTGCGGGCAATCAGGCATTGATCGTTGATCTTCCGGGAACTTACAGCCTTTATCCCAAACGTTCCGATGAATGGGTGACTTACAAAATATTGCTCGATCAGGATGAAGAAATAAAAGTAGATATGGTAATCCTGCTCGTCGATGCAAGCAATCTCCGCAGGAATTTACTTTTCTGCTCCCAGATCATTGATCTGAAAATTCCAGTAGTTATTGCATTAACGATGATGGATCTGGCCGCAAAAAAAGGAATCGAAATAGATGTACCTGGCCTTGAAAGAGAATTGGGAGTACCCGTAGTACCTGTAAATCCCCGCAAGAATAAAGGTATGCCCCAGTTAAAAAGAATTCTTGCGCAACGGGCTCAACATCTTCAACAGGCACCAGTCCGTGATTTTATTCCCAATCACGCGCTCGCTGATGATGCTGTTTCACAAATGCGACAGGTAATGCCTGAAATCAGTGATTATAAAGCACTCCATTATCTCATCAACCACGAATCCTTCCATTTCAGTAAGGATATGAATCACCGGATTGAAAGCATTGAAGAAGTAAACCAGTTCAACCATACCCGTGTACAGGCAGAAGAAATCCTGCAACGTTATACGCGCATACGTCAGGTAATGCAGCAAACGATTTCTGAACCAGACCCGCTTCAAAAAACATTGTTTACCGAGCGGCTGGATAATATCCTTATGCACCGGGTTTGGGGTTATGCAATCTTACTTATAGTTCTCTTTTTTCTTTTTCAGAGTGTTTTTTGGCTGGCACGATTTCCTATGGATGGACTCGACTGGTCTCTCACAAAAATGACAGGCTGGGTATCAGCTCAACTTCCTGACGGATGGTTTCGCGATCTGATGGTCAACGGCCTCCTGGCTGGGCTTAGTGGCATCCTCGTTTTTATACCCCAGATCATGATCCTTTTCGGACTTATCACCGTGCTTGAAGATACGGGTTACATGGCCCGTATAAGCTTTCTAACAGACAAGCTCATGCGTAAAGTAGGACTGAATGGAAAGTCCGTAATGCCAATGATTAGTGGCTTCGCTTGTGCTGTTCCCGCTATCATGAGCAGCCGGAATATCGAAAACAAAAAAGAAAGACTGCTCACCATTTTGGTAACGCCGCTGATGAGTTGCAGCGCCAGGTTGCCCGTGTATACCATGCTCATTGCACTCACCGTTCCCAACAAAGATGTCTGGGGGTTTTTTAATATGCAGGGTCTTGTAATGATGGGTTTATACCTGATGGGGGTTGTCGCTGCTCTGATTGTTTCCTATGTAGCCAAAAGATTTATTCATTCAACAGAAAAAAGTTTTTTCATTCTTGAGCTGCCTACATATCGCGCGCCGCGATGGAAGAATGTGGCCATTACCATGGTAAGCAAAGCAAAAATTTTTGTTCGTGACGCGGGAAAGGTAATTATTGTGATCAGCATGATTCTATGGGGGCTGAGCAGCTATGGTCCAAAGGGTCGCATGCATACTGTTGATGAAAAATATGCCAATGCGTCGGCTTCGGAAATGAAAGCTAAAAATGCTGAGCATCTGGAAAACTCATATGCCGGTATTTTAGGAAGAGGAATCGAACCAGTTATTAAACCGCTCGGATATGATTGGAAGATTGGTATTGCATTGATAACTTCCTTCGCTGCCAGAGAAGTTTTTATCGGCACAATGGCAACATTATACAGTGTGGAGGGTGGTAAAAATGCGAATCCCCAGACACTTCGTGAAAGAATGGCTTCCGCCAAAAGAGAAGACGGGACCAAAGTATATACGCTTGCTACGGCAGTCTCCCTGATGATTTTTTACGCCTTCGCTATGCAATGCATGAGTACACTCGCTGTCGTAAAACGTGAAACACGCGGCTGGAAATGGCCGATTATCCAATTAGTTTATATGACAGGACTCGCTTACGTGGCTAGTTTGATTGCGTATCAGCTTTTGAAATAGGTGCAAGGCGTAAAGCTTAAAGCTTAAAGCTTAAAGCTTAAGGCTCAAGGCAAGTATGGTAATGTGGTTGCGTGAGAGTATTTATCTTAGTCCTTTACAAAAAGCCTTACGCTTTACGCCTTACGCCTTCTGCTTTACGCCTTACGCCTTATGCTTTATGCCTTACGCCTTAAGCCTTATGCTTATTCAGAGCGAAGACTAGTTACCGGATTCGCCATAGCAGCCCTGATCGTTTGCACGCTTAAAGTAATCAATGCGATCGCGATCATTCCAATTCCGCTTACCACAAACACCCACCAGCTTATCTCGGTTTTGAATGCAAAATCATCAAGCCATTTATGTAATGCCCACCAGGCTATAGGAGTTGCTACAACAAAGGCAATGGCAACCAGCTTAATAAAGTCCTTTGATAAAATAGCAACAATCTGGGCAACAGAAGCACCCAGCACTTTGCGGACGCCGATTTCTTTTACCCTTTGGTTGGTAGTATAAATTACCAAACCCAGCAATCCAAGGCAGCTTATGAAGACAGTCAGACCAGTTGCCCATTTTAAAAGACTGGAAATATTTTGCTGATCACCATAAGCCCTGGCAATACTTTCATCAAAAAATACGTAATCGAAATTTTCCTGAGGATAGGTTGTAATAAACGCAGTTTTAATTTTGGCAATTACTTCTTTCCAATTATTTTCATTGCTAACACCTGGCTCACCGTTGAAAGAGTGATCTTTGTATTGTTCGGGTTTTAAAGAAACAATCATCTGTTGGCAATTACCAATATTCTGACAAAAGACCAATGGTGCAATTTTGTAGCTCAAAGGATGCGCATGAAAATCTTTCATTACGCCCACGACAGGAACCATTTTATCATCAAGCTTAACCATTTTACCAATTGCATCCCGCGGATTTTGAAAACCTAAAAAATGCAAACAATTTTCATTTATCAGGATTTCCTTTGTTGTATCTGAAGGTTGCAAATATCTCCCTGCAAGTAGTTGGATTTGAAAAAGCTTTAAATAGTTTGTATCACCGGCTTTTAACTCCACCACCGTTTGAATATCTTTTTTCCCGTTTTGGTAATTCAATGTGGTAGTCCACCATCCAAAAGATGAAGGCACATCATTTCCCAAACTGCTAAGATTAATTCCGGGAATTTTTTTAAGTTCATTCAGCAAAAAATATCTCTTTGAAACAGATGTATCAGCGTAAGGAGTATTAAAACTGATAATTGCCTCTTTACTGAATCCCAAATCCTTATTCAGCATAAACCTGATTTGTTTACCAACCAGAAATGTTCCCATAATGAAGGCCTGGGCTATAATAAACTGTGCCACTGTGAGCGTTTGTCTTATCCACGCTCCCCTTGTTCTGGTGCTGCCCTGAGACGCCTGATTTTTAAGAACCTGTATCGGCTTCGCAGAGGAAAGAACTGCTGCGGGATAAAATCCGGCTAACAAACTGACAGTTATTATAAGCAATATAAAAAACAGAATTAGAAAAGGATCATTTAAAGAAAACTGAAGTCCCTCAGGTATAAAATCTGAAAATAATTTTAGCAAAACAGGCGTAAGCGCGAATGATAATATCGAAGCAAAGAGTGTTATGATAAATGTTTCACTCAGGAATTGCAGCATCAATTGATATTTCAGACTTCCCATCGTTTTACGAATACCAATTTCTTTTGCTCTTTGTGATGCCTGCGCCGTACTCAGGTTAATAAAATTAATACTGCCCAGGGCTAAAAGGAAAACGGCCACTAACATAAGACTTACCAGCGTTTTCTTATTTGCAAGTGGTATCCCGAAGTCTCCGTAATTGTTATTGAAGTGAATATCATCCAGTGGCTGCAAATGATAAGTCCAGGTATAATTATTTTTTTTAGCATCAGCACCCAAATTATCTTCAAATATTTTTTTTAAGCCTGCTTCTACGTAAGCAGATTTAGCCCCGCTGCTGAGTACAATATATAGCTGCTGATCGCTGGTTGTTGATCCCCATTGATCCCAATAGAACTTTGCCCTGATCCCATAATTGTTAAGAATCGTAGGAAGGGAAATAAATTCTTCAAAATTAAAATCTGTATTCCCCTGATTTTTAAGGTCGGCGACAACACCGGAGACTTGTGTAACAACAGTATCATCATAAACAATTTTTTGTCCGATCACTTCAGGATATGATAATGACGGAAAATAAAGTTTGGCCCTCGTCTCGCTGATTACCACTTTACCTGCTCCCTGCAAGGCAGTTTGCGGAGAACCGGCAAGCCATTTGTAAGGCAGCATTTTAAAATAACTCTCTTCTGCAAAAATGACATGTTCCTGCGCTTTGAAGATATTTGGCTTAGCCTGATGTATTGAAGGCACTTCAATCTTGTTGTTGTTATAATATCTGAAAGTCACAATCTGATCCAAGCCACTGATATTTTTTTTAATAGCTTCTCCTAACGGAGCTGGCACACCACGGGTGTATCCAGGACTTCCTCCCTGAAAAGTATAACCACTCACCACTCTGAAAATCCTGCTCCCATTTTTCTCGAACCGATCAAAACTGTAATCATATTTTACAATCAGGAAAATGACCAATGCAGCGCTGAGCCCAATAGAAAGACCCAATATATTGATGATGGTAAAAATCTTATTATGCCGGAAATTTCTCAGCGCAACGAGTATGTAGTTTTTAAACATGGACACTAATTAATTATTGTTTATTCCCGCACGTGCGGGATTGATTATTGATTATTGATTGCTAAAGGAGTTCTAAAATACTCCCATACTTGCCTTAAGCCTTATGCCTTACGCTTTACGCCTTAAGGTTATTCTGAGCGTAAACTTGTGACCGGATTCGCTACCGCCACTTTAACCGCCTGGAAACTGATCGTTATAAATGCGATAAACACTGTAACGATTCCTGTAATTGCAAACACCCACCACGAAATATTAATTCTGTAAGCATAATCCTGCAACCAGTTATGCATGAAATACCAGGCGATGGGAGATGCTATCAGCAAAGCGATAAATACTAATACCAAAAAATCTTTAGATAGTAATCGTATGATGATGGGAACTGAGGCGCCCAATACTTTTCTTATTCCAATTTCCTTGGTTCTGTTTACCGCAGCTAATGCAGCCAATCCAAATAAACCAAGACAGGCGAGAAAAATTGAAATGCCGCCGGCCCATCCCACAATGCTGCTCCATTTTTCTTCTGATTTATAGAACCTGTCAAGATCCTCGTCGAGAAAACTATATTTAAATGGAAAGACTGGTGCAAATTTTTTCCAGGTTGATTCCAGTAACGCGATGGCGTCTACAGGATCTCCTGCCTGAAAGCGAACAAAAATCTTACCGGGTGCAAAATCTCCCGGCATAGTAAACAACTGAGCCCTGACCGCCCTGTTCAAAGCTTCAAAATTGAAATCTTTAATTACACCGATAACCGTTTTTACCTGATTATCTCTTGACTTGAATTGTTTCCCGATCGCATTCTCAGGAGTCATTCCCAAAATATTTTTCGAAAGCGTTTCATTTATTATAACAGAATTCGTGGAATCACTTGCGATGGATAAATCAAAATTCCTTCCTGCAATCAATTGCATCCCCATTAATTTAAGGTAATACTGATCCACAGGATATTCAATGGATCCAAATTCTTTATCACCATATTTATAACCGCCACCCATCTGCCCCTGTCCTTCCCCCAGGCCCATTTGAGAACCGGCTATTCCGATAATCTGCCTGTGCGATTGTAGTAATTGCCTGAATAAAGGATATATTTTTTTTGTATCCAGGCCTCCTGCATTTATGACCAGAACATTTTCTTTTGTCAGTCCAATATTTTTAGTCCGAAGGTAGTGCAGCTGACCGAAAATGATCAGTGTTGAAATGATCAACCCTATGGAAAGAACGAATTGAAAAGTCACCAGTGATTTCGTAAAATAATTGGAACCGCCCAATTTAATTTTACTCTTTAATACATCAACCGGCCTGAATCCGGAAAGCACCAGGGCGGGATAACTGCCTGCTACTATTCCCACCACTAAGATGAGAATTGCCAGTATCCAGATAAGCTGTGGAAACTGGCTAAATGAAAAGCTCAGTTGCCTTCCGCAGAGCTTATTAAAAAATGGTAATAACACCGTGGCGAGGAGCAAACCAAGCGCACCGGAAAAAATACTCAATAACATGGATTCAGTCAGGAATTGGTAAATCAGTTTCTTTCTTCCGCTTCCAATTACTTTTCTTACACCAACCTCCTTTGCCCGGCCTGCAGATCGTCCGATCGCAAGCGTTGTGAAATTGATACATGCGATTAATAAAATACCCGCAGATATGCTGATGAGTATCCACAGATTTTTAGGGTTGGTTGTACTACCCGGAGGACCTGAATCTACATTAACGTTTGTATGCATATCCTGCAGAGGCTGCAATTTGAAACTGAATGGATATGGAGCCTTACCGTCCCATCTACCGGATTTTCTCATAAATGCTTCTTCGTCAGAAAAATATTTATGTCTGAACTCAGCCATCTGTTTTTGATCATTCATTAAATGACTTCCCGTACGTAATTGTACATAAGTATCTATTCCGATTGTCATGTGCCAGTTATTCGCACTTTCTTTCCCATCTTCTGTCGCAAGCACATAATCAAAATTCCCAAGTATATCAAACTGTATGGTGGAAGTCCTGGGTATATTTTCAACGACACCACCTACTTTGAACCCCTCAAATTGTTCCTGATGATCATTCATTTTAATGTCTATCCTTTTCCCAATAATATTGGTTGAACCAAATAATTGCATTGCCTTTTCACGAGTCAAAACAACATTATGAGGATCTTTTAGCGCCTCACTGGCGCTGCCTTCAATCAATTTGAAGGAGAATACTGTCAGCATTTGCGGATCAGCAAAGGATACCGGCTGGCGGCTTACTTTATTATCCACCTTTACAAAATGTTCTCCCCATCCACTCTGAAAACGGACAAAATTCTCAACTGCAGGCAGATCCTGTTTCATAGCCGGACCCACCGGTGTATTGGAGGAAGCGTCACCACCAGGTTCATGGTCTTTATCTCCGGCATTCCAATTAACAACCCGGTATATATTCTTCCCATTTTTATGAAACTGGTCGTAACTGAATTCATTCACCGTATACAACAAAAAAAGACTGAAACAAGCAATCCCGACAGATAATCCAAAGACATTGATAAAAGTCAGAACTTTTTGCTTTGAAAGATTCCGTAAAGCGATTTTGATATAGTGCAGGATCATGACTGACGATTTTTATTTTCCCTGAATGATGGTCTGGTCGACAGAAGTTCTTAAAACTACCTAATTACATGCCGGAAAGAATTGAAATGATTTACAATAACATAGAGATGTGTATTTCAGGATTGTATCAAAACCGGACAGTTCCTGTATCAAAACCAAACTGGTTAACCCTTTTTTTTATTTTATTTTCATTGATAATCATGTGATTCAATCCGGCATGTGTTTAGCGCAGAAAGCAAGTATGGGAGCATGGGAGTGTGGGAGAATTGCGTTTAAAAATCAATCCCGCACGTGCGGGAATAATTGATAATTAATAATTAGTTTTTTATGTTTAGAAACTACTGCACCATCATCTTCAGGAATCTCTGGAAAAATAAATTATACACGATAGTTAATATTGTTACTCTGGCTGTTGGTATCGCTTCTATCGTATGGGGATTTCAAACCTATCGCTATAGTTTTAGCTTTAATAACTTCCACAAAGACCAGAAGAGTATTTTTCGCGTGCTGACAAAAGTGCAAGGAAATGATAACCTGAAAGGCTATTGTCCCGAATACCTGGCGATCATCGCAAAAAATGATTTCCCTGTTATAAATGAAACGGTGCGATGGGATAGCCGCGGTCTGAATGTAAAAGCTGAAGGCAACGATCCCTTTGAAGCACAGGCACATTTTACAGACCCCGCATTTTTTGACTTTTTCAACTTTCCATTGATTCGTGGAACCAATGAGCTCGCAGATCGCTCAACTGTGTTAATTACTCAAAGCGCAGCAAAGAAATATTTCGGAGATACTGATCCACTTGGGAAAACACTCACTTTTTATTCTGATGAATTTTTTAAAATGCCCCTCAAAGTAACAGGCATTTTAAAAGACCCACCGATCAACTCTTCTTTTCAGTTTGAATTGATAACAAATAACGACAATCAGTTAAAAGCGGATGGTTCTCATATTAAAAATGATGACTGGGAGTGGTTTTCAGATGCCGTATTTGTAAGATTATCAAATCCTGCAGACGCGCCCAGGCTTGCTCGTGATTTCGCAAAATATGTTCCATTACAGCAATCGGCAAGGCAGGACATACAACTCAAATCATTTACACTCGATCCGCTGTCAAATGTGCTCAATGAGCTTACCCTGGAGAATAATGGTCTGTATCGCCGCCCTGAAGATTCCGCCACATTTGGTCCACTTGTGTTGGCTATCCTGATCCTGTTATCTGCATGTTTGAATTTTGCTAACACATCTGTAGCACAAAGCAACCGCCGCCTGAAGGAAATGGGCGTACGAAAAGTAATGGGAAGCTCATTGCGTCAGATCATTCTGCAACAATTGATGGAATGCGCAGTCATCGTTTTGATGGCTATTTTTCTGTCCGTGGCGATTAACAACTTCTGGCTGCCCACTTTCAGTAGTATGTTTAATGGTTTAAAGGTAGAAGCCCATTATCTGAGTGATTACACTTTATTTGCTTTCCTTGGTGTTATTTTTATAGCGGTAACGCTTCTCGCCGGAGCCTACCCTGCTTTTTATATCAGCAGGTTTAATGCGACAAATATTTTCAGGGGGGCTATCAAATTTGGAGGTAGTAATCTTTTCTCAAGAGTTTTACTGGGATTACAGGTTGCCATATCATTCATTACTGTTATTGCGGGCGTAGCGTTTTCGCGAAATTCAGCATTTCAAAGTAAGTATGATTATGGCTATCAAAAAGAAAATGTAATTGGAGTGGATCTGCAAGGTGAATCTGCGTATATACCTGCCCGTGATGCATTTAATAATATTCAGGGCATTGATAAATTAGCAGGCACTGTGAATAATATTGGTTTCTCATACTCGAGACTACCTCTCCAGGCAAAAGGAATAAAAAATGAAAGCATATATATTAAAACAGGAGATAACTATATTGACCTGATGAGGTTAAAACTGATTGCAGGAAGAAATTTCATTGCAAATAGCAAGAGTGATATAGGAAAGTCAATGATCATTAACGAAAAACTCGCATTTCAGTTCGGCTGGAAGCCGGATGAGGCGATCGGCAAACAAATAAAACCCAATGATACAACCACCTGTACTGTTATTGGCGTGTTGAAGGATTTTACACAGGAAACACTTTTTGATCCACTTCAGCCAGTTGCCATGGTACTGGCAGATCCTTCAAAATATTCAAAGATTATCATAAGAGCAAAACCGGGTTCACTTAGCAGTGTATTTGCTGAAACGAAGTCAGCATGGTTAAAACTTTACCCTACTAAGCCCTTCAGAGGTTACTATCAGGATGAACTCGATGCGCAGGCTGCCAACGTAAATGAAAGTGTGGCTACCATATTCCGGTGGTTCGCGCTGATTTCAGTACTCATGGCAGCCACCAGTATGTTTGCCCTGGTATCCCTGAACGTGCTAAAAAAATCTAAAGAAATTGCGATCAGAAAAGTAGTAGGCGCTGAAGACAAACATATTTTCCAGCTCGTAATGAAAGGTTATATCTGGATACTTCTTTTATCAGCCGTCATTGGCTGTTATGGGGGCTATGCACTTTCGAAACTTTTGATGGACCTGATATTCAGGATCAATTCCGGAGTAAGTTCATCCTCACTCGCTATTTCATTTATCGGTGTATTATTGATCTGTGGGGCAACCATCGGGGCAAGGGTCTGGCTTGTTCTTCGTACTAAAGCTACAGACGCATTAAAAGCGAACTGAACACAAGTATGGAAGTATGGGGGTATGGGAGTATGGACAACTTTTAACTTAACTCCGGTCAACTGTCATCGGTCAACGGTCATCGGTCAACGATAAAAGCTGTTTGGTAAAAATTATTAACCGCCCCAATAGGCCTCATCTTCACATAAAAAGATTCGGTGAATATTTTAAAAGCGAGGAACTCGTGATTGGCCACATTGAATTCATCGAAGAAAATAATATCCCCTTTTTTTAAATAAGGATATAACTGGGAGAGCACAAATATGGTTGAAGAAAAAAGATCTGCATCCAGATGGATGATTTTGGGTTTTGTCTGAAGCAGGTTTTTATTGGATTCAATAAAAGGATGAAGACTTTCCTGGAAGATACCGCGGATGAATTCTGCCCGGTCGTCACTTACTTCTTTTTGGTCAAAGGCCATAGCTCCTTTTTTAAACCCACCCCATTCCTCCGGCAACCCTTCAAAAGTGTCAAAACCCCTGAACGCAGAGTCAGGATGGTTGTTTTTCTTCATCCACCAGAAAAATGAACTGCCGGAAGCCACGCCAAATTCCAGATAAAGCAGGTTCTTCCTATCCAGTTCATAGGTAGCCGCTACAACGTCAAAAAGTTTATACCGCTTTGGATAGTCCCTTTTCCAGGAATAAAAGTCGTTGATTAACAACTCGGTATGATTAGCCTTGCTGATCCAGGACCTTAGCACATTGAAATTTCGCAGGAAGAAGAAGAGGTGATTAAAAACGGAGAACAATCGTAAAATGCCGCTCCATAACAGAAAGTCCTTCAGGAATTTGATGATTTTCAGCTTCATCTGGTTTCAAAAATAAGGGATTCTTTCAAGGCTGAAGGCTTAAGGCTGAAGGCCTAAGGCAATTTTTATATTATTTCAAGGAAGACATCAAATTTTCAAGGTAATAAATTAGGAAAAAGCCTTATGCTTTACGCTTTAATCCTTATGCCTTAAGCCTTGCTTTACGCCTTAAGCAGTACGCCTTACGCCTTAAGCCTTAAGCATTTAGCCTTAAGCCCTACACATTAAATGTTTGGAAATAAAGAGATTTGATATAGCTTTGCACCAGCCGTAAAAA